>JAGCFG010000094.1 GCA_017650255.1 Alphaproteobacteria bacterium
CGGCTGATGCCCGATTGCCACAAACAAACCTGAAACATTCAAAATTTTGGTGCTGTCAGTTTTCAAATTTCTGATTTTAACACCGGTAATCGTTTTCGGCTCATCTTGCCCCAAAACCTCACAAACCACACTATCCCACTCAACACCGATTTTCGGGTGCTGAAAAATTCTGTTTTGCAAAGCCTTGTCCGCTCTCAACTCATCTCGACGGTGAATAAGAGTAACCGAAGCGGCAATATTCGCCAGATATAGCGCCTCCTCTGCCGCGGTATTGCCACCGCCGACAACCGCCACATTTTGGTTTCTAAAGAAAAATCCATCACAAGTTGCACAGCCGGAAACCCCAAAGCCCAAAAACTTTTCTTCGCTCGGCAATCCCAGCCATCTGGCCGAAGCACCGGTAGCAATAATCACGCAATCGGCCACATAAGAATTTTGTTCGGAAATCATGGTAAATGGCCTGCTGCCAAAATCGACCTCGGTGATATAATCGTCCATCACCTCAACACCCAAGTTCAGCACCTGCTGCAACATTCTATCCATAAGCTCTGGTCCGGCGATCGGTTGCGGGAAACCGGGATAATTCTCCACATCTGTCGTAATTGTCAGCTGTCCGCCCTTTTGCGGCCCGGAAATCAACAAAGTTTTCACTCCCGACCTTGCGGCATAAATTGCGGCTGTATACCCAGCCGGTCCCGAACCCAAGATAATCAACTTATATTTATATTGCGCCATAACTTGTCTCCTTTATGAAAATAAGATACTATTTTCTAACCCCAATTCAAGAACAAAAGAATTTTTAATAAAAAATATTGACAGCCCCACAAAAAATGTGTAATAACACTATTCGTTAACTATCTGCGCTCCTAGCTCAGCTGGATAGAGCAACAGCCTTCTAAGCTGTGGGTCGGGCGTTCGAATCGCCCGGAGCGCGCCACTTCAAACCCTAGAGAAATCTAGGGTTTTGTTGTTCTTTAGCCAATTTTTTTACCGATACATTGATACTCAAAACCAAGTGCCAATGCATCTTTTGGATTTAACATATTGCGAAAATCCAAAATTGTTTTGCGGTTCATCAACTGTGCAACAACACTCAAATCAGTTAAAGAAAACTCTTTCCATTCAGTCAAAATTACCAAAGCATCTGCATCTTTAACTGCACTATAAACATCATCAGCATAACTGATTTTATCACCCAAAATCTGACAAGCATTTTTCATCGCCTTCGGGTCATAGGCCACAACATCCACTTGCTTTTTAATCAATTCTGCCACAACATCCATCGCCGGACTCTCGCGGCAATCATCGGTTCCGTTCTTAAACGCCAATCCCCAAACCGCAACTTTTGGATTTTGAATATCTTTTATCACCGAACAAACCCTTTCTGCCATTTGCCGTTTGCGCTTATTATTTCCGTTTATTGTCGTTTCAATCAGCTCCATTGTTGCACCGACCGAATGTCCCATATAAGCCATTGCCATCGTATCTTTCGGAAAACAGCTTCCCCCAAAACCAATACCCGCATTCAAAAACTTGTCACCGATTCTCTTATCAAGTCCCATACCTTTTGCCACCTCGGCCACATCTGCTCCGGACTTTTCGCAAAAATTGGCAATCTCGTTAATATAATGAATTTTCATTGCCAAAAATGCATTAGAAGCATATTTAATCGTTTCGCTTGAACGACGAGAAACAAACAACATATTTGTTTTGCCCTCAAAAGGTTTATAGAGCTCTTTCATCACATTTGCCGCTCTCTCAGAATTTGTCCCCACGACAATTCTATCCGGACTAAAAAAGTCACGCACAGCAAAGCCCTCGCGTAAAAACTCCGGCAAAGATATAACATCAAACCTTGCTGTCGGATTTTTCGAGCTAATCAGCTGCTCAATATTTTCTCCTGTTCCAACCGGCACGGTAGATTTTGTGGCAATCACTGTATAATCGGTCAAATATTCTGCCAACTCCGTTGCAGCTGCATAAATATATTTCAAATCTGCCTCATGCGTAACCGGATGCGGCGGAGTTCCCACTGCAATCAAAACAACATCGGCACCCTCGACAGCCTTGCGCATATTGGTAGTAAAAGTCAAACGACCATTGGCAATATTCTTTGCAAACAGCTCTTCCAACCCGTCTTCATAAATGGTCAGCTTTCCTGCTTTTAAGTCGTCTATCTTTTCTTTTACTTTATCTGTGCAAACAACTTCGTTTCCAAGTTCTGCCAAGCCGACACCGGTTGGCAAACCAACATACCCTGTCCCGATAATTCCAATTTTCATTTCTCACCTCTTCTTTTGTAACAACAGTTATCATTTATAGATTTTTATTTTTGATAGCCGCGCTATCCTATCCTTTGTACTCGGATGTGTACTGAACAAACTCGAAAGTCCTCCGCCGAAAGCACTCAAAGGATTAACAATAAACAAATGTGCACTGGAACTACTCGCTCTTTTCATCGGAATTTTTTTTGCGTAGTCTTCAAGCTTTGTCAAAGCATTCATCAGCCATTCCGGATGTCCTGTCAGCCTTGCCGCCC
>JAGCFG010000095.1 GCA_017650255.1 Alphaproteobacteria bacterium
ATTATCAGTATTATGTTGTTGATTTTACCTAATTTTTTAGCAATGTTTGTGGTCTTGGGGGTTTTCGTTTATGTGTTCGGCATTATGGGAGTTGTAATGTTTGGCGACAATGTTATGGCCTTTTCGGATTTGGGCTCTTCGGTATTTACATTGATACAAACATTTACTTTTGATGGTTGGTCGTCGACGATTGTTCGTCCGATTATGCGCATTTACCCGTATGCTTGGATATATTTTTATAGTTTTGTTATGATTTCTTTTTTGCTGTTGACAAGTTTTGTGTTGAGTGCGCTTACTTTGTTGGCAAAGAGGGAATTTAAGATTTTTGCAAAATTTTAAGAAGCTTACTTTTTTCCAAAAAAATAAGGGGTGATGTTTTGCCTCTTATTTTTTTTATTATGAAAAAAATTGCGCCAAAAACTTGACTTTGAAAAAAACAATCACTAACTAAAGTATAGTAAAAAAATATAGGAGTTTAAGGCTATGAATATAAGACCATTGTATGACCGCGTTTTGGTCAAAAGACTTGAAGAAGTTAATAAAACTGCAGGCGGAATTATTATTCCGGACACGGCGAAAGAAAAACCCTCCGAGGGAATTGTTGAGGCTGTTGGAACAGGTGCTCGTACTGAAGACGGCAAAATTATTCCGATGACGGTTAAGGTAGGTGATCATGTTCTTTTTGCAAAATGGGGCGGAACAGAGGTTAAGCTCAACGGCGAAGAAAGATTGATTGTGAAAGAATCAGATTTATTGGGTATTATTGAATAATTGTAGAGGATAAAAAAGATGGCAGTTAAAGAGATTAAATTCGGCAATGATGCACGCAGCAAAATGCTTGCCGGTGTTTCTGTTTTGGCAAAAACAGTAAAAGTTACTTTGGGGCCGAAAGGACGCAATGTTGTTTTGGACAAGTCTTACGGTGCACCGAAGATTACCAAAGACGGTGTTTCGGTTGCAAAAGAGATTGAGTTGGCCGACAAATTTGAAAATATGGGTGCGCAGCTGGTTAAAGAAGTTGCGCAAAAAACTGCTGATAAAGCAGGTGACGGAACAACAACCGCCACAGTTTTGGCCGAGGCTATTATTACCGAAGGTTGTAAAGCTGTTGCTGCAGGTATGAACCCTATGGATTTGAAACGCGGTATAGATTTGGCCGTTGCGGCAGTTGTAGAAGATGTTAAATCGCGTTCAAAACCGATTAAAACTTCCGAAGAAATTGCTCAAGTCGGCACAATTTCTGCCAACGGAGATCGCTCTATCGGCGAATATTTGGCACAAGCAATGGAGAAGGTCGGTAACGAAGGTGTTATTACCGTTGAAGATGCCAAAGGTTTGGAAACCGAGTTGGAAGTTGTTGAAGGTATGCAGTTTGACAGAGGTTATTTGTCACCATATTTTGTTACCAATCCTGAGAAGATGAATTGCGAATATGACAGCCCGTATATTTTGCTCTATGACAAGAAGTTGAGTAATTTGCAGCCGTTGTTGCCGGTTTTGGAAGCTGTTGTTCAGTCTTCACGTCCGTTGTTAATTGTGGCAGAAGATATTGAAGGCGAGGCTTTGGCTACTTTGGTTGTCAACCGTATTCGCGGCGGTTTGAAAGTATGTGCTGTTAAGGCTCCCGGTTTTGGTGATAGAAGAAAAGCAATGCTCGAAGATATTGCAATTTTGACCGGCGGACAGGTTGTTTCGGAAGATTTGGGTATGAAGTTGGAAAATGTAACTCTTGATATGCTCGGAACAGCCAAGAAAGTTGAAGTTACCAAAGATGACACAACAATTATCGACGGTGACGGTGTTAAAGATTTGATTAAGGCTCGTGTTGAGCAGATTAAGAAACAAATCGAAGATACAACTTCCGAATATGATAAAGAAAAATTGCAAGAACGTTTGGCAAAACTTTCCGGCGGTGTTGCAGTGATTAAGGTTGGAGGTTCTTCTGAGGTTGAGGTTAAAGAAAAGAAAGATCGCATTGATGATGCTTTGCATGCTACTCGTGCCGCAGTTAAAGAAGGCGTTGTAGCAGGCGGCGGGGTTGCTTTGCTTTATGCGGTTAGAGCTTTGGATAGTTTGAAGCCGAAAAACCAAGACCAAAGAGTTGGTGTTGATATTATTCGCAAAGCTATTCAGGCGCCAATTCGTCAAATTGCCGAGAATGCCGGTGTTGACGGTGCGGTTGTTGCCGGAAAAGTTTTGGAAAGCAAAGATACCAATTTTGGTTATAATGCTCAGAGCGGCGAATATGTCGATATGGTAAAATCCGGTATTATTGACCCGACGAAAGTTGTTCGTACGGCTTTGCAAGATGCGGCTTCGGTCGGTGGTTTGCTGATTACAACCGAATCGATGGTTACTGAAGCTCCGAAAAAGGAGTGCGGTTGCGGCTGCGGATGCGGCGACCATGGAGCCGGTGCAATGCCCGGTGGAATGGGTTTCTAATTCGCAATATGAAGTGCAAAAAAATCCCGACAATTTGTCGGGATTTTTTGTTGGATAAATGTTGATTTTATAGTTTATTCGTCGCCGATGCGCAGGGCTTCGATGAATGCAGACTGCGGAATTTCTACCTTGCCAAATTGGCGCATACGTTGTTTGCCTTTCTTTTGTTTATCCAAAAGCTTGCGTTTGCGGGTAATATCGCCGCCATAGCATTTTGCAGTGACATCTTTGCGCAGAGCAGAAATGGTTTCTCGGGCAATGACTCGTCCGCCGATTGCCGCTTGGATTGGGATTTTGAACAAATGCCGAGGAATTAAGTCTTTTAGACGTTCGCAAATTTGGCGACCTCTGGATTCTGCTTCTAAACGGTGGCATAAATAGGCAAGAGCATCAACGGGCTCTTCGTTGATTAAAATTTGTACTTTTACGAGGTCGGATTCTTGATAA
>JAGCFG010000096.1 GCA_017650255.1 Alphaproteobacteria bacterium
CATTGGACACAGACGACTGATGAGGTCAAAAAGCTGGTGGAAAAAATTATCAAAGAGCAACTTAATAATATTGTGATTTTTACTGCGGTAGACCAAGCAACATTGGAAATTTCTACCAATTTGCAAAATTTGCTCCAAGAAAACGGAATTGATTTTAAGGAAATCAGAACCAACCCGAAAGAAATGGATTTTAACCTGATTTTGAACAAGCTTTCTTCGGATGAGCCGGGTTTGTATGTTTTGTTGGAATATTCTCCGACTTTGGATATAATATTGAAACGCCTGAACGAGAGCCAAAATACTGTTCCGGTGACTTCTATTAAAACATTTAGTTTTCTTGACGACAAGAGTGTAATTGAGGGATTTTGGTTTGTGGATGCCGCCGAGCTTAATAAGGACAACTATGCAAGATTTACTTCTTATAACAAATCGGACAATATTTTCGGCGTTGGCAATACTTATGATGCGCTTATGTTGTTGGTAAATGCGTTTGAAAAAGCCCAAACAAAAGAAAATGCGGTAGAAGAGTTGTCGCAAATCAGAGCATATAACGGTGTTGTCGGTGAGCTTAACCAAGATGATAACGGAATATTTAACTCAAAAGCAATTTTGAAAAAAATTGTAAACGGACAACCTGTGGAAATTGAGGAGTAATTTATAACCGTCATTGCGAGCGATAGCGTGGCAATCTCGGCAAATTGACAAGAAAGGAATGAAAATGAGAAAGATTTTATTAAGTTTATGTGCGGTTTTGGCTCTGAGTGCTTGTGACAACAAAACACAAGATGTAAAGCAAGATGTCAGACCGACAGTAAAAATTGGCATAAGCCTTCCGTTGACAGGTAATGTCGCTTTTATGGGGAATATTGCAAAAGAAGCCGTTTTGATGGATTTTGAAAAATGGAAAAGTCAAAATACCAAATACAAATATGAGTTGATTATTGAAGACGATGGCTTTGAGCCGAGAAAAATTGCAACCGCGGGTAATAAATTGATTAATTATGACCATGTCAATGCACTTATTTCGTTTTTGGATCAGCCGGCTTATTATTACTTTAACCAAGCAAATGAGAAAAAGTTTGTTCACATGACTTGTTCTTGGGGAGATGACCTGTCCGACAACACATACAACTTCAATAACATTACTTCTCACGCCGAGGCGGCCAAAAAGCTGGTAGATTATATGAAACAGAACGGCGTTAAGCGTGTTGGCTATGTTTCGCAAAACAATCGCGGACCGATGTTTTTGAAAGACAATATGATGAGAGAATTTGCCAATGCCGGCATTGAAGTTGTTTATCAAGAAACTTTTAATATCGGGAACAATGATTTTAGAATGTTTTTGGCAAGTGTAGAAGACAAGCCGGTAGATGTTATTATGGCTGTATTCTTAATTCCTGACTTATATGCCTTTACAAAACAAAAAAATGAGATGGGGATTAAGACACCTTTAACAACCGTTGACTATTTTGAAGATGCCGAAAACAAAGAAATCTTTAATGACTATTATTATGTTACTGCCTCTATGGGGAATGATGATTTTAGGGCGGCAATCAAAAATCGAACCGGTTCTGATGTAAAGGCTTGTGTCGCCAATACTTATGATAACTTGGATTTGTTGATTTGGGCTTATGAAAATACACCTTCCGAAGAGGGAAAAATTCCTTCTGCAGAAAAAATATCTCAAACTTTGCATAGTGTCAAAAACAGACAGGGAAGTGTCGGAAAAATTGATGTTATGGAAAACGGGCATATTGAATCGATAGCCCATATGAAGAAAATTGTAAACGGACAACCTGTAGAGATTGAGGAATAAACAGATGAAAAAACTTTTATTAAGTTTATGTATGGCTTTGGCATTGACAGCCTGCAAAGACGAGCAAAAGGCTTCTCCTCAGGCAGACAAAAGGCCGGTTGTAAAAATCGGTGTAATGTTGCCGTTGAGCGGAGAAATGGCAGAATTTGGGCAAAACAGTCTTTATGCGGTTGAGTTTGCAAAAGAAGACCATAAAAATTCTCCCATAAAATTTGATATTGTTTTTGAAGATGATACATTTACTCCTTCAAGAGCTGCGGTGATAGCAAACAAATTGATCAGTGTTGATAAAGTTGACGCTATTGTCACCAGTTTTTCACCGGTCGGTTCTGCGGTGTCGCCAATTGCCGATAAAGCAAAAGTGTTACACATCGGCTTGTCCAATGCAGCCAATATTGCCGAAGGAGAGTTGAATTTTACAAATTGGCAAGAACTGGATATTGCTGCCAAAAAATTGGTAGACTATTTGGTGTCGCAAAATGTGAAAAAAGTGGCATCTTTCAATATGGAAACGGTCGGCAACGAAGAAATGCGCGTAAAAACCAATCAATTTTTGGATGAAAACGGCATAGAGTACGAAGATTTTTATTTCAATCCGGAAAATCGTGATTTTGCGATGATGGTGCAAAAAGCTGTTGCCTTTGGAGCTGATTATTGGATTTTGAACAGCTTTTCTCCGGGGCAGGATATTCTGCGCAAAGAGATGATTGAGCATAAAATTGATATTCCGGTGGTTAATATCCAATGCATGAAGTTGTCTAAAAATCCGCAATTGTTTGAAAATCAGGTTTTTGTTGATGCCCCTGACGGCAGTAAAGATTTTAGGGAGCGCATGTCACAAAAAACCACATCAAAAGTTTTGAATATTCCGGCTTACGCTTATGACATAGTAAATCTTATAATGCTGGCTAATGAGGATTTTTACGCCAAAAACGGCAGAGTTCCCAATGATTATGAATTAGCCGATACCTTAAAGAAAACGAAATATTATCAAGGTGTTGTCGGTGAATTGGAAGTTCAGAATAATGGAGTTATTAAATCACCATCAGTCGTGAAGAAAATTATTAACGGACAACCGGTAGAAATTGAGGAGTAAACAGATGAGAAAACTTCTGTTAAGTTTGTGTATGATTTTGGCGCTTGTTGCCTGTGACAAAGCCGCAGAGCAGGGCAAAGAGACAGTAAAGCCGCTTAAAATCGGTGTCATTTTGCCTTTGACCGGTGCAAATTCGTATATGGGCGAGCAAATGCGAGAGGGTTATGAGTTTGTCAAAGAATACTTAAATCCTGCCGTTGATTATGAGCTGATTTATTTTGATGATCAGCAATCACCGGCAAAAGCAGCGCTTGGCGCAAAAAAACTTATAGAAGTTGACAAAGTTAATGTTTTGCTGACCGGAACCTCGCAAACTGCCAGTGTTGTTGCAGAAGCCGCAGAAAAAGCCAAAGTTTTGCATTTAGGCATTTCCAGCGACAATCGTTTTACTCAAAGAGATTATAACTACACAATGGCGCCAAACTCAATCGACGAGTCATCTGTTCTTTTGAAATATATGCAGGAACAAGGATATAAAAACATTGCCTTGATAAGCGCCAACGAGGTTTTTGCCGATATGGTTGCCGAAAATGTTAAAAATTTGGCTCCGTTATTTGGAATGAATATTGTTTTTGAAGAAAAAATCACCCCCGGAGCGACCAACGATTATCGCATATTGTTGCGCAAAGCCGAACAAACCAAGCCTGATATCTATCTTTTGCAATCATGGCCGCCGGAAATTGATATATTGAGCAAACAGTTGTTCGAAATTAATCCTGGTGCAAAAATTACATCGTTGTATTCGTTCTTCATATCTGGCAACATTGATATGTATAAAAATCAGTTTTGCTTGAATATCGGCACTGATAATAACAATTTCAAACAAGCATTTGCGCAAAAATACGGCAAAGGGCTGGAACAAATGTCAGCGACGGCTTTTGCGCAGCTGTCATTGATGTTGGATATTTTGCAAAACAAAAACAGCGATATGAGCGAAATTATTAAAAATAACAACAGTATATTCGGAAAATTGACTTTGGACGGCCGTTCAATAAGATATTTACCGATAGTGGAAACAGTAGAATAGGGAGCAAAAATGGAATATCTGATAAACCTTGCAATTTTGTTTAGTATATACTCCATGCTGGCATTGTCGCTCAATATGGTTATCGGTATGAGTGGGTTGGTATCATTAGCGCAAGCGGCTTTTTATGGTATTGGCGCATATGCCACGGCGATCGGCATGACCAAACTGGGGCTGGGATTTTTTGGCACGATATTTTTGGGAATATTGATAAATGTTATA
>JAGCFG010000097.1 GCA_017650255.1 Alphaproteobacteria bacterium
AAGGCGCAGATATTGTCGCAAACTCCAAAAACTTTAATGCAGCCCTGCAGCAACAAATAGATATTTTGGCACACCAAGCACAAAAGGCCAATCAAGAATTTTTATCTTTGGAAGAAAAATATCGCAAAGCCAAGGTAGATACATTTTTGCGTGATGCCACTACAATTATCACAAAACTAGACAACCTGTCTGTTGATATAAATGCGGTTATGGGCGATGAAAGTCAGGAGAAATTATGGAAAAGGTATTATGAGGGCGATACCGGCATTTTTTTGCGGACATTGAACAAAAACATCACCAAACACCAAGCTCTTCAGATAAAAGAAGAATACGAACAAAATCCCGATTTTCGTGAACTTATCAATAACTATATGAAAGAATTTGAAAACCTTGTCGCCCAAGCCAGAGCTTGCGAAAAGTCTAACATTTTGCTCTCGCTGATTTCAGGCGGAGACATTGGCAAAATATATTATGTTCTGGCTCACGCCCTAGAGAAACTGAACTAAAATGAAAATTTTGGATTTTGACAGTCAGGTCTTTTTAGCTCCCATGGCCGGAATAACCGATAAGCCTATGCGAAAATTGGTTCACTCATTCGGCGGCGGTAATATTTTTTCTGAAATGGTAGCAATCAATGCATTGGAACGCAAAAACCCAAAAACAACCCGCATTGCCGATGTTAGAGACGAACCCTATCCGGTAATTGTCCAATTGGTCGGTTATGACGAGGCTATGTTCGCCGATTCTGCAAAATTGGCAGAAGATCTTGGAGCACACAGCATAGATATAAACATGGGCTGCCCCGTAAAAAAAATTGTCAATAACAATTCCGGATCATATTTGAGCCGCAACATTTTGCAAGCCTCAAAAATAATTACATCGGTTGTCAAAGCTACTTCATTAAATGTTAGTGTAAAATTTCGTCTCGGTTGGGACCACGACCATATAAACGCCGTTGAATTTGCCCAAATGTGCCAGGATAGTGGTGCCTCTTTTATCACGGTTCACGGGCGCACCCGCAGTGATTTCTATTCCGGATTGGCAGATTGGGAAACAATCGCAAAAGTTAAAAATTCGGTCAAAATTCCGGTTGTCGGCAACGGTGACGTTGTTGATGCAAAGTCAGCAAAACTTATGCTTGAACAAACGCAGGTCGATGCCGTAATGGTAGGCAGAGCCGCTCTTGGTGCACCATGGATAATATCACAAATTGATAGTTACTTAAAAAAAGGGACAGAGCCTCAAAAAATTACAATAGAACAAATTAAAAAGACCTTATTAACGCATATTAAAGAATTGCGTGATTATTATGGCGACAGAACAGCATTGGCTCTTTCGAGAAAATACGTCTGCTGGTATTGCAAGGGACTGCACAACGCAAAACAGTTCAGAGAGCAATACGTGAAGACAACCGATTTTGATACAGCATTTGATGTTATTGATGATTATTTCAATTTTGACGGAGAAATAAAACAATGAAAATAATTGTTGGCGGAGCAAACAGTATAAGTCGCAGTATCGTTAGATATTTAAGCCATGGCAATAACGATATTATTGTTATAGACGACAATGAAACAGCCTTAAAAGAGCTGGCTCAAGAATGGGACATTCTGCCTGTCAACGGCCTCATATCTCACCCGGATGTTCTAAAACAGGTAGAAGCCTCTTCTGCCGATTTACTTATTGCAGCAACCGACAGTGACGAAGTAAATTTGGTCGCTTGTCAAGCCGCCTATACATTGTTTAATATTCCCAGAAGAATTGCTCGCCTTGGCTCCAGAGTGTATCAAAAAGCTGCCTGGGGCGGTTTGTTCAACGACGACAGCCTGCCGGTAGATTTGGTCATATCGCCGGAGGTAGATATAGCCAACGCATTGATTAATATTATCAAAATTCCCGGAATGTCGGCAGTATATCCTTTGGCCGATAAAAAAATGCAACTTTTATCTTTTCGTATTAACCGCAAATGCCCGCTTGTCCAAGTTCCCTTGCGCGAACTGCATCAACACTCACCCGACATGGACATTATGATAGTAAGTGTTCTGCGTAACGGAAAAGTAATAATTCCGCATGGTGCCGATATGCTCCACGGCGGAGACGAGGTTAATCTTTTGGTCAGAAGTGATCAAGTAGATATGGTAATTAAAAATTTTGGTATTGAACACAAGTCAAACGAGAGGATTATTATCGTCGGAAGCAACGAAATTGCACTATATCTGGCAGAAAAACTTGAGCTGGATGACAATATCGTCAGTTGCAAAATTATTGATAATGACGAAAAATCAGCCTCTCAACTGGCCGAAAAACTTAATAATACTGCAGTTTTCTGCGGCTCTATAATGAGCGAAAATATATTGGCCGAAATCGGTATTGCTACTGTAGATGCATCTATTGCCGTAGATTTTGAAGACAAAGATAACTTGGTCGCATCGATGATTGCCAAGAAAAACGGCGTAGAAAATACAATTGCTCTTGTAGGTGAACGCACCGCCAATACCCAAATTATCAATATTGGTGAGAATATTTTGGTCGACAGAACCTCCATTATGATGTCTTCAATCTTAAAAGAATTGAGAAGAGTGAATATTATTCAAGCATATTCATTCGGCAGTACTTTGGGCGAAATTTGGGAAATTGTTATCAACGATACTTCATCGCTTATCGGCAGCAAAATATCCGCAATAAACACTCCGCCAAACAGCCGGATTTGTTCCCTCATCAGAGGAGATAGCATATTCTTTGATATAGCAGAAAAAACTATAGAAGAGTCTGATCATATCGTCTTTTTCTGCACCTCAACGGCAATCAAAGGAGCCGAAAAGATATTC
>JAGCFG010000098.1 GCA_017650255.1 Alphaproteobacteria bacterium
CAACCTTATTTAAAAAATTTAGTGTCTCCAACTTTCCTCCGGTATCAAGATTATCTAAAGGATAATAATCTTGAAACTCATCAAGCATCCTATCTGCAAGTTCAGGTTTTAATGTCAATATATCAGCAAGCAATTCAAAAGCCTTTTTACTCGGAAGCTTTCCAGTTACCCCTGCATCTGCCGCTTCCTTAAGCGTATCAAGGACATCCTCAGCTCGCTCAGGATGGCCAGATACTTTATTTTTTAATATTCTTATATTATTTTCGTTTACCCAAAAATTTCCGTTTGCCCAAAACATTCCGCACAACCTCCATCAAACCTACCAAAATACTATAAAAGAAATTCCTTAACATATGCTTTAATAGTAGCATATATTTTACTTTTTGTCTAGTTTTTAGAACAATAAAAAACTCGGCATTGCCGAGTTTTTCATTCGCTATCAATAGCTTCTTGCGTAGATAACGTCCAGTGTCGCGGGTTTTCCGGTCAGCAAACATTCGCCTTCCGTACCGCTTTGGTCAAAAGGAATACAGCGGATAGTAATTTTCATCGATTTCAAAATTTCTTCCGTTGCCGCATCTCCGCACCATTTTCCGCGTACAAAAGCAACCTTCCCCTTTTTGCCATCCTCAATCCAAACATTGCTGTTAGCAAAATATTCAGCAAACTGCTCTTTTGTAACAATATCGGTGCGAACATTGTTTTCCAACCTAGCTTTGGCTCTTTCAAACATCTGCTTTTGAATTTTTTGCAAACGCTCTTCAATGCCCGAAACAAAATCACTAATCCCGACAACCTCTTTGCCCTCGGGAGTATTAATTTTCAATCTTTCGCGAACCATCAAATTGTTGCCGTCAACATCTCTCGGTCCCACTTCAACAATAATCGGAGCACCTTTTTTGCTCCACTCCCAAAACTTGTCGACCGGCTTTTTGTCGCGGTTATCAATTTTTATTCTGATTTTATCTTCAAAAGGCATTTTTCCCTTCAGCATATTTTTCAAATTGTCAATATATGCATTAACTCTATCCGTATCCGCCTCATTTTTAATCAGCGGCACAATCACAACCTGATAAGGCGCAACAGCCGGCGGAACAACCATTCCTTCATCGTCAGCATGTGTCATAATCAAACCGCCAATAAGCCTTGTCGAAACACCCCAAGAGGTTGTATATGCATATTCCGGCTGATTATTTTTGTTAACAAAAGTAATGTTGGCAGACTTTGCAAAATTTTGCCCCAAAAAGTGTGATGTTCCTGCTTGCAAAGCTTTTCCGTCCTGCATCATAGCCTCAACGCAATAGGTATCAATTGCCCCCGGAAACTTGTCATATTCCGGCTTGCGTCCCTCAATGACCGGCATAGCCAAATAGTCTTCGCAAACTTCACGATAGACATTAAGCATTTTAACAGTCTCTTCTTCAGCCTCTTTTTCGCTGGCATGCGCCGTATGTCCTTCTTGCCACAAAAACTCTCTGGTACGCAAAAACAACCTCGGGCGCATTTCCCAACGCACCACATTTGCCCATTGGTTCACCAAAACCGGCAAATCGCGATAAGACTTAATCCACTTGGAAAAACTGTCAGCAATAATAGTCTCGGATGTCGGACGCACAATCAAAGGCTCTTCCAAAGGAGAGGCCGGAACCAGCTTGCCGTTCTTGCTCTCAAGTTTAGAGTGGGTAACAACCGCCATTTCTTTAGCAAATCCTTCAACATGCTCCGCCTCTTTTTGAAAAAAAGACAGTGGAATAAACATCGGGAAATAGTAGTTTTCGTGATTTGTTTCTCTAAATTTCTCATCAAATACGTCACGGATTCTCTCCCACATGCCGTATCCCCAAGATTTTATAACCATACAACCCGGCGAAACGGAATTCTCGGCCATTTCCGATTCGGAAACAACATTTTGGTACCATTCCGGATAATTATCTTTTCTAATATTTCTCAATGTCATAGTTCATTCCTTTTTTTCATAACGTAACGAAAAGTCCGCAATCCCATATTGCGGACGCGGACCATAATCTAACATCACAAAAGCAGAATGTCTACTACAAAATATCGTCAATTTCCTTAAATATTTTGTGAGCTTTATGCTTATCTTCTTTTGAATCTTTCAGCATATCTTTGCGCTCCTGCATATTTTTTTGCAGCTGCGCATCAACAGCCTGAGCTTGGGCTTCTGCCAAATCTTGATTAGCTTTTGCCTGCGTTTTCAAAACCATTTTGTGCTCATCAGAAAAATGCGACTTTTCAATTTTTCTGACAGCCTCATCATAGTCATCATGAATATCGGACATTTCTTTTTCCAGCCAGTTTTTTTTGTGAAAATCGCCTGCATTTGCATCAAAAAAAGCAAGAACAGCAGCCATAACAGCCATTACATAGAATATTCTTTTCATTTTTTTACCTCATAAAATTAAACCCGAAATTCATATAATTACTGTAACAAAAATATCAACATAACAAATATTGACAAAAATTAGAAAAAAGGTATAATATAGGCATCAGGAAAGGAAAACGCATGACAGAAAAAGAACGCAAAGAACTGGTAAAAAAATTAAAAAGATTTATTCGCCCACTCGAAAAAGCCGGAAAAGTCGCCGGAATGTACGCGCTTTTGAACTTTTGCGCACCTTCTGCCCAAGCCCAATTTTCCTATTTGGCTGATAAGAATCCCACTTATACAACCAATCCGGCAAACTACCCAAAGACTAGAACTGTAAACATTCAAGTAGATACCGTAGAGTCTGGACAAACTGCATATGCCAAAACCAGTCCATCAAGAGGAATAATTACCATAAATTACGTACCTGGTGACGAAGGATTTAATATCCTAGCTCAAGACGAAGATCACATAATACACGAAATCGGGCATATAGAAGATTTTATGCGAGGAGCATATGATTATCCTATTTCACCCCAACAAGCACTTATTCGAGATAGACATGAGGAAATAGCCGCTAATATTAATGTTCTAATCTATAAGCGTGCAAAGTATTTAGAAACAGGAAATCTTGATGTTTTTAACGGATTTTTCTCCTATTATAGGAAAGCAATTGAAGACGGAACTATCATTCCAAATAGCCAGAATCTGGATGAATTTAACAAAGAAATGAAATTTATTTTCGATGAAACACAGAAGAATTGGATTAAACACAGAGGGAAAGAATATGAAGATCAAGATTTTGACCAAGCTATAGGACTCGGTGATTTTGAAGGTAAATACAGATATTTCTGGGATCAAAATTACGAGCAAAGCCTTAATATCATTTATACAAAATGCGGTATAAACTTTTGGCAATATCATACTAAAGATTTGGAAATTAGCGACGTTGTTCAAAAGAAATTGAATGCGATTATAAAGAAAACTCCACAAAAAACAGCATCAACAGAAAACAACGCAATATACAAATCAAGTATACCGAGTGAACCAAGATACTATATTTGGAGCGAAGAAAAGCGGGTATCAACCCCAATAGCCTTCAATATCCCGTACGTTGTCATTCAAACACCTCCAGGATATCAACAAAAACTTCCAAAAATAGATAAAGACAGACAACAAAAATTTGAAGAATACATAGCACGCAGCACCCAGAAAATACCCCAAGATTCGGAGGAAAGCGTCCCTCAAAATATTCAAGAAAATAAAAAAGAAAAAAAGAAAAACGGATGGAATGAGTTTTGGGAAAAAGTTGGAGATTTCTTTAGACCTTCGTGGAAACAAAAACCCGACAGATCCTCTGCTCCGGCAGCAAAACCGACCACTACCCCCAAACCTGCTCCGGTTGCAAAAACGGCTCCCAAACCTGCCCCTGCTGTTCCGCAAAACACTGTTGTTGACACACTTTCACAACAAAACCAACTTACAGAAAATATTTCCGAACCCAAAAGCAAATGGAATGAGTTTTGGGATAAGGTTGGAGACTTCTTCAGACCTTCGTGGAAACAAAAACCCGAGAAAAAAACTACAGTTTCTCAAACCTCGGCTCCAAAAGTAAAAGTCGAACCAACTCCGGCACCTACCCCAAAAGCCAAACCAACTTCCACATCGGCCCCAACACCTGTTGCAAAATCTGCGCCGCAACCTGAACAAGCACCCACACCTGCTCCGGAACAAAAAGCACAACCTGCTCCAGATTCAACGACGGTGGCCGAACAAAACGTCTCCCCTGCCCCCGAACAGGTTGAAACCACAAACCGCATCTCCTCCGGTAAGGACAGAGCAGTTCGCATGCATAACAAACTCAAAAAGAAAGTATT
Source organism: Alphaproteobacteria bacterium (assembly GCA_017650255.1). Taxonomy (GTDB): domain Bacteria; phylum Pseudomonadota; class Alphaproteobacteria; order RF32; family CAG-239; genus JAFUYI01. The sequence goes on from JAGCFG010000098.1 coordinate 4,264, forward strand.
AGAAGAAGAAAAAGCCAAATATCAAAGGGATCAAAAAAGGGAACAAAGAAAAGAACAACGCAAATCTCGCGAATGTAACAAAATCAAACAACAAATCGAAAAAGAAAAAGCTAAAAGCTGAGTATAACCGTCAAATATATCTTGCTAATAAAACAAAACAATAATACCTTTTAATGTGGAAGGCAAGTTTGTTGTCTCCGTGGATTAACCTGTTTGTAAGAGGATTAAAGTTATGGCAGCAGGAACTGTAAAATGGTTTAACAAAAGAAAAGGCTACGGCTTTATCACCCCTGATGAGGGAGAAAAAGACGTTTTTGTTCACATCACAGCCGTAAAAGAGGCCGGATTGCGCACATTAAACGAAGGCGACAAGGTTAGTTATGAAACAATGACCGAGCGCGATCGCACTGTAGCAGGCAACATCAAGCTGCTGTAATTTCTTTAGTACTGTTTTATAAAAAAACCTCGGTCTCCCGAGGTTTTTTTTGATTTTTCAAAAGCCGATTATCTGCGGCTGTCCTTTTTTTCAGCAACCTTAGCAACCAAAGGATCAACAACCTTTTTATTGTTCTTCCTAACCTCGGCTTTTTCTTCCTTAGACATATCTTCTCTAACCGCTTCCAACGGACTTTTGCCCTTTGAAACAGCTCTGGATTTTACCACACTCTCCAAATGATCTTTGCGTGCATCCAAAGCCTGTTTGCGAGATGAGTTTCTGTTCTTACTATCATTCATATCGTTGAGTTCACGCCCAATTTTAGCAATTTCAGTATCAAAATTCCAACCATACATAGAACCATAAGCATGATAAGCCTCTCCGGCTTCTACCTGCTTCTGTTTGGCAATTTCAAAGCTTTTACCATCCAAAATTCTACCTCTAAAATCACCCAAATTGGAATTCTGAGCATTTTCTCTGGACTTATCCAAAACTTGATTAAATTCATCAATTCTTCTGTTTAAGGCCTCTATTCTCTCTTTTTCTTTCGCTCCAAAAAGTATAGGCGGTTTTTGGTCAGATCTTGGCAACCTGACATTTTCTTGAGGATAATTCATCAAAATTTTTTCAACATTTTCCTTACTCAAATACTCTTCTTTACCTTGAGGTTCTTTAGATTTGCCTTCCTTGGTTTCTTCCCAAATTCTATCATAAGCAACCTGCAAATCTCTCAACAAATTTCGAGTATTTAAGGCTTTTTGATTCTCATCACCAAGTCGTTTATATTCTTCCGCCTTTTCCTGCAATTTTTGCAAGTCCTCTTTCTTTGCTTTTCCTTTTGTTTCCATCATTTTTTCCACATAAGCCTTTTCCACTTCGAGATATTTTTCTTTCTCTGCCATAGTCAAATGCTTACTAAGAACAACTCCATCACTTTGAACTCGCACTTCATTCTCAGCGGTCTTTTCTGCATTAATCACATAATCGGCAACATCAGCAACTGCACGCGAAAAATGACCACGATGTTCCATAGCATATTTTTGAGCTACTTCCGGCTGCTTTTCAAACATTTTTTTCAACCAATAAGCATCTTTATCAGCTGACGCCAAAGCTTTCTGTGCTGTTGGGCTCAATTTGTCGGCATTGCCGGCATTTATATCTTCATAGATAGCGTGCAAATAAGCATCACTCAGAACAGAATCATTACTGGCATTTGGGTCGTTCATATTCCACAATTTTTCGCTCAATTCTTCCATCTGACGAGAAACAGATTTCCTTTCACCTTTCTTATCCTGATCATAAGGGGATATATATTTTTTTGCATACTGCAATACTAATTTTCTCGCCTTGTCAAAGAACATCAAATCATCGCGATTGATTTCTTTTGCTTGCATAACTCTTGTTGAGTGATATTGCTTAAAATAATCAGCCTTTACAACAAGGCCCTTCAACAATTTGCCTTCTTTGTCTGCCAAAAC
>JAGCFG010000099.1 GCA_017650255.1 Alphaproteobacteria bacterium
CTTTTGCCATCACCCTCCATGTGCGCAACGCACAATATCAAGAAGCCAAAAGAATTCACGTTTTGGACTGCATAGAGTGCGGTTGCTGCTCCTATTCTTGTCCGGCACGAATTCCTCTGCTCGACTACTGTAAACTTGCAAAATATGAAATTAGGAAGAAGAAGTAATTATGTTAAAAGTTTCTACTGCTCCGCATTTTTATTCACCGATAGATACAACCTCAATTATGAGAAATGTCATAATTGCCCTGATACCTGCCGGAATTGTAGCTGTTCTGATGTTTGGCTTGAGCGCCCTCATCACAATGGTTACTGCCGTTGCCGGTTGTGTCGTGATGGAATATTTGGTATGCCGCTATATGCTCAAAATCCGCACAACAACTGCAGACCTCTCCGCCGTTGTAACCGGCTTGTTACTGGCTTATAACCTGCCCTGCAATATGCCGATTTGGATGACTTTAATCGGCTGTTTTGTAGCAATTGTCATAACCAAGATGGCTTTTGGCGGAATTGGCAAAAACATTTTCAATCCTGCATTAGTCGGACGAGTATTTTTGTTTGTTTCTTTTCCTGTACAAATGACAACTTGGCAAACTCCGAAATTGTTCGACTTTCTAAATACAGATGTTTCAACATCTGCCACAACCTTAAGCGCCTTAAAGCACTTGGACAGTTCAACATCTGCTACAATGCTCTCCGCACAGGACACTCTGCCGAGCTACTTTGATATGTGTGTTGGCCATATCGGCGGCTCCATGGGTGAGATATCAACTCTGGCGTTGTTGCTTGGACTTTGCTGGCTATTATACAAAAAAGTCATTTCATGGCACATTCCTTTTTATTATGTCGGCACATTTTTTGCCCTAAACCTTGCCTTTTGGCTCTATTCCGACAGCACCGCCTATGAACCATTAACCCAAATGTTGTCCGGCGGCTTGTTATTGGGCGCAATCTTTATGGCAACAGACTACACAACCTCACCAATGAGTATAAACGGAAAAATATTTTTTGCCGTCGGTTGCGCGGTTTTAACTTTTGTCATCAGACACTACGGCTCATACCCTGAAGGAGTATCTTTTGCCATTTTGATAATGAATGCCTTTGTCCCATTGATAGATATGTTTTTCAAACCCAAAATATTCGGCACAGGCACAAAAGCGAGGAGCAAATAAAATGAAATCAAATTTATTCAATATGATAGCAGCTCTTTTGGTCGTTTCTGTTTGTTCGGCGGCTTCAATTGGTTATGTATATCAAAAAACCAGTGAACCGATAGCACAAGCCAAACAAGCAAAAATAATGTCCGCAATCCAAGAAATGGTCGGCACATTCGACAATAACCCGATTGAAGAAAAAACCGCCATATCCGGCAATGATGTCGAGCTTTATCCGGCAAGAGAAAACGGCACCATAACTTCTGTTGCCGTAAAATCATTCAGCAACCAAGGTTTTGGCGGCAAAATAGAACTTATTTTAGGCATTTTGATGGACGGCACCGTAACCGGCTACAAAGTTACGCAACAAAACGAAACACCCGGTCTTGGCTCCCAAGTTACCGAAGAAAAATTCAGCAGCCAATTTGTAGGGTTGAACACCCATAGCAACAAATTCCGTCTTAGCAAAGACGGCGGAGAAATAGATGCCGTCACCGGCGCCACCATAAGCTCAAAAGCTGTAATTGACGCTGTCCAAAAAGCCGTTTCCGCCTATAACAATTTTGCAGGAGCAATATCCCATGACACTGAAGAATAGTTGGAACAACCTGACACGCGGCATAATCCGCGAAAACCCCGTATTTGTAATGATGCTCGGCATGTGCCCGACGCTCGGCGTTACAACTTCAATGCAAAACGGTCTGGGTATGGGCTTGGCCACTTTATTTGTGCTAATGATGTCAAACATTTTTATATCACTGGTCAAAAGTCTAATCCCCAACATGGTTAGAATTCCGTGCTACATTGTTATGATTGCATCATTCGTGACCATAATCAACCTGCTTATGGAGGCCTATTTACCGGCTCTGCACGAACAACTCGGAATTTATATTCCTCTCATTGTAGTAAACTGCATAATCTTGGGTAGAGCCGAAGCCTTTGCCTCCAAAAACAATGTCTGGCAGTCTTTGATGGACGCGCTCGGCATGGGCTTGGGCTTTACATTAGCCTTAACCCTTTTGGGGGCCACAAGAGAAATTTTGGGATCCGGCAGCCTGCTAGGCATCTCGCTTTTTGGCGAAAATGCATATCCGATATTGCTTTTCATAATGCCACCGGGAGCATTTTTGGCTTTGGCCGGACTGATTATGGTTTTCAACAAAATGGTAGGAGCAAATAAATGACTTATGTAATGATTTTCATATCAGCCGTATTGGTTAACAATATAGTCCTATCACAATTTTTAGGCATCTGCCCGTTTTTGGGTGTATCAAAAAAAATCTCCACTGCGCTCGGCATGGGCATGGCGGTAATGTTTGTAATGACCATCGCCAGCATCGCCACCTGGTTGGTATATTACAAACTCTTAGTCCCTCACGGGTTAGAATTTATGATAACAGTCGTCTTCATCTTGGTCATTGCCGCGCTGGTCCAAATGGTCGAAATCATCATCAAAAAAGTTTCCCCGTCGCTATATCAAGCCTTGGGCATCTTTCTCCCCCTGATAACAACAAACTGCGCGGTTTTGGGTGTTGCAATCCTTGCAATCCAAAAAGAATATAGCCTGGCCAACTCGGTATGCTTTGCCATTGCCAATGCGGCTGGCTTCACTTTGGCGATTGTCCTTTTTGCCGGCATCAGAGAAAGAATCAGTTCCACCGCCTACAACCTGCCGAAAGCTGTCCGCGGCACTCCGATAATTTTGATTGCCGCCGCCCTGCTCTCTCTGGCATTTATGGGCTTTTCCGGCATAGGTAAATAAATTTACTCCCATATTTCTTTTTTATAGCCATCACAAACAGGCCGAAAAGTCGATTTTTAAATTTTTAGTCAAAAATTAGACATAAAAATATTGACAAGCCATCAAAAATATGTTATACATCAATCTCCAATTGAGAATTATTAATTAACCTAAATATAATTAAAATGAAAAAAGAATTTAATCCCTACCTCGGTCCCAGCTTGGACGAGAAGTCTGAAACAGTTTTTTTGCAACATGCCGAAAAACAAGAAGAAATACGCTATCTCCGCTCAAGGCAATTGTCCGAAAACGGTGAAAAAACCCTCCTCTGCAACTGCCATCCCGATGTGGTGTCAGCATATTTCGACTGCTGGCCTCTGTGCGGTACCAATGAGCCTCGCCTCATCCGCCGCAAAGACAGTACGCTGATTAGAAAATATGTCAAAAAGTTCTCTCTCGGCAAAGAAGCACAAGTACTTTTCGCCCAAAACGGCCGCAAAGAGGATCTGATTTTTTTCTTAAGAGAATCTACTTACCCCTTATATGGGGACACCATCGAGGCATTGGAACAACGTGCCGATGCCAATGAGTTGAAAACATACATTTCACTCAAAAACAGAAAATTATGAACAAAAATAAAATGAACATTTGGTCGCCGAGCGAGGAAAAGTACTTCCTTGAACAGGCAACCGAACAACAGACCCTCGACTACCTTAAAAAACACGTAGTCTACACGGGTTCGGAAAAATGGCTCATCCAGAACTCTTCCAAAGAGGTGCTGGAAGAGCTCTTCCGCCAACAGCCCCTGGTCCCAAAGAACGAAGAGCTGTTAATCACCCAAAGATCCGAACGCCTGGTGCAGAGTTATATCATGCGCTACCCGCTTGGGCCGGAAGCAGAAAAGCTGCTGAAGGAACTTCACAAAGAAGAAGCTCTTCAGCTTTACGAGAAAATGTACGGAAAATTGAAGGAAGGTGCATAACCTTCCTTTTTTTCTTCCCGATTTCGGTGCTGATTTTTTGTATTTACCTTGACAACAGCCCATAAAGTTTGTTAGTTATCAAGAAAATAGAATTATTAACCAAAACTATTTATTGTTTATGAAAAAAATTTTTGCTTTATCGCTGCTTTTATTTTTCTTTTTTTGCAGCTGTAACACCAATGGCACAACAACACCATCTGCAACCTCTGACGACAAAGAGATTGTCACCGCAACATCTCCCGCAGAGGAGCAACCGCCGGTTATTCACGACACTTTGGAAAAAGATATCACTCTCGAGCAACCGGAAATTTTCGGCTCAAAAGTACATCGTGTAGCGCAAAAAAACATCTCCATAAACCAAGGCAGTCAGTCCATACCTCTGGTTTTGCTCGAAAACGGCGAAATTTTGAGCGAAGATGAAGATATCTTATACTTCGTAAAACCAGGAGATTCGGTATACTACTCAAGTGATGGAGAGATAACAAAGGTAATTTTTATAGATAAAAAATCCAAAGGCCGTTCTTAAAAGAACAGCCTTTTTTTGTTTTTCCAACAATATTTATTGACTTTAATACTCAAAATTGCTAAACAATCGCGTTGGAAAATCATTTTTTAAAAATTATTATACATCATGATTAAATTATCAGTAGACGACGAGAATGAATTTTTACAATCGTCGACAGAAAGAGAGGTTTTGGAGTACATCAAAAGCTGTTGGCTATACGCCACCACCGAGCACTGGCTTCTCAAAAACGCCTCAGACAAAGTCATCAAACAGCTTGTCACACGATGGATACTTTCCCCCAGCGGTGAAATTATTTTAATCGAGCGCGGCAATGCCTCTTTGATCAAGTCCTACTGCGACAAAGCCTCATTCGGCGAAGGCGGACAAATTGCCCTCATCAAACGCGGGCGCCACAACGAGATAATGTTTTATATTTCAAAATATAAAAACCTATCCCCGTCCGCACTCAGTGCCCTCCGCAAAAGAGGCAACAAAAAAGAGTTGGCAACCTACAATACCGCCAAAGAAACGGCAATGCACAATGCCGCAACCACTTAAGGAGAGAATTTTCTCTCCTTTTTTTAATGTATTTTTTCCATCTCCTACAACAAAAGATCCTCCGTTTCCAAAGGAGCGGAGGATTTTTATCGAGATAACTCAAATTCTAGTCAAACAGCTTCTTAAAAAAGCCGCCGATACCTTCTTTGGTATCACTTGCTTTTTCCTGAACCTGCTTAGTTGCCTCATCTGCAACATCTTTCAAACCGCTGAGACCGTTCTTGACAACCGTGTCATAAGAAACCATCAAGATTTTTTTCAACACAACAGTCAAAGTCTCTGCAATAGTCTGGCCGTGAGCATTTTTCTCGCGTCCGACATTTTTCATCTCAATCTTCGGCAAAGGCAAACCGACAGCTGCGCCCTGACCTGCCAAAGAAGCTGCAACATTAACTTTTCCGTCGACAACATTCAACAAATCGACAACAACTTTTTTGCCGCCCTCTTGAGGCTTTGCCTCTTCCTCGGCTTTTGTAGCTTTGGCATTTTTATTGATATTAGCGAGCAAATCAGAAATATTATTTCTGCTGGCATTAGAAATTTCGTATGTAACCTCCGGCTGCGAGACCACAACTCTCTCGATCACAATCATCGGATTGAGTACAGACTTCACATCGAGCTTAACCTCAACACTGCCCAAAGAGATGATATTCGGCTTTGCATAACCTTTGGGATTGGCAACAGTCAAATTGTTCAACTTTACCAAACCGTCAAACGGCGACATCTGAAAACCGCCCAATCTGACCTGTGTTCCCGTAACCTGCGAACCATATTTATTAACTGCGGTTTTGACCATATCTTCCATATTATGCACGACATAATATACCACGCCGGCAACTGCCAAAACCAACAACAACAAAATTGTAAAAATTACTTTTTTCATTTTTCTACCTCTTCGAAAAATTATCACTGCCCTGATTTATAATTGACTTATAAAATTTTTCAAGTTTTATAAAATTTTATCCTATGCATAAAACGACAAAGACACAACTCTCCGTTTTTTACGCCCGGCTCTCCGGCAAAACAAAAAAGGGAGCACTTTCGCTCCCTTTCTTCTAAAAAACTCAACCGATTGACTATCTTGAATAGAACTCGATAACCAGATTCGGCTCCATAACAGCGGCGTATGGAATATCTTCAAACTTAGGAACAAAAGTATATTTTGCTTCCATTTTCTTTGTATCAACTTCCAAATAAGCCGGAACTTCATGCAAATCCGACTCCATAGCAGAAACAACCATATTCATTTGTTTTGCTTTTTCTTTAACGGAAATAACATCGCCGACTTTGACCATGTATGAAGGAATATTAACTCTCTTACCATTAACCAAAACATGACCGTGGTTAACAAACTGGCGTGAAGCGAAAATTGTCGGAACAAATTTTGCTTTATAAACCAAGTTATCCAAGCGCGATTCCAAAATGCCGACCAAGTTCTCGGCGGCGTCACCGCGACGACGGATAGCCTCTGCATAATATTTGAAAAACTGCTTTTCAGAAACGTTACCGTAATATGTCTTCAATCTTTGTTTTGCAATCAATTGCTCGCCATAGTCGGTCAATTTTTTCTTGCGAGCACCATGTTGACCTGGACCATATTCACGTTTCAAAAACGGGCTTTTGGGATCGCCCCACAAATTGCAGCGCAAGCTGCGGCTAACTTTTTTCTTACCATTAACAATACTTTTCATAAATCAAATCCTTTTTTAAAATTAGTGTTATTATTGTTCCGGTAGTTTTTGCCCGAAAATGCTGGCAAAACGTGGCCTTCCCAAGACCAAACATTCCCGAAAGTGAGCGCACTATACCCCATTCTTTCGCAAATTGCAAGCATTTTATTCGCCCCTCATGGAAAAAGTTTAATTTTCCTTTATTCCACCTTTCTTACATAAACCCTTGTCGGCTTTCCCTCGCGGGTAATCATCATCTGCCAAAAAACAAAGCCATATTTTTCATACAATCCTATTTCCTCGGTGGAAATATAAACCTGTTTTTCTCCCGCATTTTTCAAGACACCGCAAATATGTTCAATCAGCTCTCCGGCACAATGTTTTCCACGATATTGCGGAAATGTATAAACAAACCCAATCCACGGCGACAACTCCGGCGCTTCAACTTCATCTTGTTCAGCCAAAATCGCAAAAGACATCAAATTCTCTCCCTCTGTCAGCAAAAAGACTTCCGTAGAACTGCCGCACATTTTCTTTAGCTCATTTTTATCAAGCAACTTCCAAAGAAGTTTTGCCGCCGACCAATCACCTTTGCCAATCTCACTTCTCCAGTACTCTTGATTTTGAGATTTATAATATTCAACAATCTGCATTTATCTTCATCCCAATCCACGGCATTTTTCTCACAAAACATTCTTTTTGCCGATATTTATCTCCATGAGTTTAATCCCCATTTCATGCGCCTCTTTGCTTGCACTTGAGCAACAATCTTTCAGCACCACTGGACAAACACCTGCTTCGGCCAAATCCATTGCCGTCTTATAAACACAGGCATCCGTATCAAAACCGCAAATATGTTCA
>JAGCFG010000100.1 GCA_017650255.1 Alphaproteobacteria bacterium
AGGTTTTTTATGCAAGACATTATTTTGACCGGCGATCGACCTACGGGAAAACTGCATTTAGGGCATTTTGTAGGCTCTTTGCGCTATCGGGTAGAGATGCAAAATAGCGGCAAATATGACAAGATTTTTATTATGATTGCCGACGCTCAAGCACTGACCGACAATGCTGACGATGTCAACAAAGTTAGAACCAACATCTCAAATGTTGCTCTTGATTATCTCTCTTGCGGACTGGATCCAAAAAAATCTACCCTTTTTATTCAATCGCAAATTCCCGAACTTTGCGAACTTAGTTTTTATTATATGAATTTGGTTACTGTCTCGCGTTTGCAGAGAAATCCGACAGTTAAGACCGAAATTCAGATGCGCGGTTTCAAACAGAGTATTCCGACAGGCTTTTTCTGCTACCCGATTAGTCAGGCTGCGGATATTACTGCTTTTAAGGCAAATTTGGTGCCGGTCGGCGAAGACCAATTGCCGATGCTCGAGCAAACCCGAGAAATTGTACGCTCTTTTAACACTCTTTATAAGCCGGTTTTGGTTGAGCCGGAAGCGGTTTTGCCTAGCAACACTCAGTGCCGCCGCTTGCCTGGTACCGACGGACAGGCAAAAATGAGCAAATCTTTGGGGAATTGTATTTATATTTCGGACACACCGGACGAAATTAAGAAAAAAGTGCACAGCATGTTCACGGATCCTACGCACCTTAGGGTTGATGACCCAGGACATACGGAAAATAATCCGGTGTTTATTTATCTGGATGCGTTTTGCAAAGATGAGCATTTTGCGGCATTTTTGCCGGATTATGCCAATTTGGAAGAGCTTAAGGCACATTATCGCCGCGGCGGTTTGGGCGACGGAACAGTAAAGAAGTTTTTGACAGCGATTTTGCAGGCGGAAATGGCACCGATTTTGGAGCGTAGACGCGAGTTTGAAAAAGATTTAGGTGCCGTTTTTGAAATGTTGCGTTTGGGTAGCGAAAAAGCACGCGAAGTTGCTGCCGACACTCTCGATGAGGTCAAAACCGCCATGGGAATAAACTATTTCGGCAAAAATAAGCTGTAATTTCTATATTCATCAAAAAAGCCGAGGGTGATTACCTCGGCTTTTGTTATTGCATTTACGGCAGATTAGAACAAGCCTTTTGCCCAAGATTTTAGTTTTTCTTCCGAAACATCGGAGGAAAAGCGTTGTCCGGTCAAAACTTTGGCTTTTGGCGCCAGTTCTTGCATGTTTTTGCCGGAATCGCCAATTCCGCTCATGCCGGAAGTGGCAAAAGGAATAATTGTTTTGCCAGCAAAATCATAAGAACTCATAAATGTATCGATTATTGAGGGTTCACGATACCACCAAATTGGGAACCCCACAAAAACAACATCATATTGTGCCATATCTTCAACTTTTGAGGCAATAGCCGGACGACTTGAACGGTCAGCCATTTCTATGGAACTACGGCTTTGTTTGTTCTGCCAGTTTAGGTCGGCTTCGGTATATGGGTGTTCGGGTTTAATTTCGAATAAATCGGCATGAAGCGTATTTGCTAATTTTTCTGCCACTTTTGCGGTTGTGCCGGTGGCGCTGAAATAGGCCACCAAAATTTTTTTATTTTCCATTGTGTTGTTCTCCTGTGCGTTTGTGTTATAGGCGGTTATAATCCCCAAGCTCATCAATATTGAGGTTATAAATTTTTTCATATTATTCTCCTCGTCGTAATTGTTTGGTAAAATAGTCGGCAACAATTTGCGCCACATAATTGGTATTTTGCGTGAAACTGTGGTCAAAACCATGCAGAGTTTTTAGTTCGCTTTTTTGATAAACTTGATGATATTCTTCGCCGTTAGAATATGGTACAAGTTCGTCATCTTGGCTATGGATAATCAAAACAGGTCCCTGATATGAGGCTGATATTTCATAAATAGGCAAAGTTTTTGCATCTTCAAGATATGCGCGCCCAACTCTCAAACCATGGGGCAATTCTATATATTCAGGGATATTTTCGGGATCAAATTTTGTACCGAACATGTCTCCTTTTTGTGCCATCTCGCGCAAAACTGATGCCGGTGCCATTAAGACTGCAGATTTAATTTTTTCTGCACCATATTCACCGGAGATAAGTCCGGCCACAACCCCACCTTGTGAGTGACCTGTGACAGAAACGGAAGTTACTTTGGGTAAGCTTTTGACATACTCATAGACTTTCTTAGCATCATTGAGTTCGTTTGAGATTGTCATATTTTGAAAACTTCCCTCACTTTTGCCGTGTCCGTTGAAATCAAATCTAATTGAAGCAATTCCCGATTGTTCGAGTTTGTCAGCGATTTGTTTTAACAAAGGCATATCTTTGCTTGAATTGAAGCCGTGCAAAATCATAACAAGCGGATATTCTGCCCTGTCGTCCGGAGTTTGCAAAACAGCCGAGAGTTTGCCGTGATCGCCATTAATGATAATTTCTTTGGAGGTATTATACAGATTGAAAGCAACAGCAAAGATTATGACTACAAAAACCGCAACATAAGCAGGATATTTTTTTATGTTCATATAATTTCTCCGCAAAAAATTTATGCAGATGAAATTGTAATGAAAAATTATAAATTTTTTACTAAAAAAGGGCGTTTTTTCCCTGTGGGGCGATATAATAATTAAATATACCCTTGTTGCATTTTATCATTTACAATCATCATTTTTTCTCCTAGATATAGATGGTAGAATTTTTTGATTATTCAACAAAACTATTTGAGGATAAAATGACAATTGAACAAAACATTTTTGGACAGGCAAAAGCGGACTTTAACAAGCTGGAAAATTTTGGGTTTGTGAAAGAAAATAATTGTTTTATTTTTGAAAAAAAGTTTGCAAACAAAGATTTTAAGGCTGTCGTAAAGGTTGATTTGTCAGGAAAAGTTATCGGCGATGTTTATGATGTTAACACCAACGAATCATATTTTCCTTTGAGGGTTGAAAATATGGCACCTGGATATAGCGAAAAAATTCGCCAAGAATATGAAAAAATTTTGCAACATATTAAAAAATCTTGTTTTTCTCCCTCGTTTTTTGAGGGGGCACAGGCTAATCGGCTCGCTAAGGCGAATATAGAAAAATATGGCGACGAGCCAGATTTTCCATGGGAAAAATATGAAAATTATGCAATTTTCAGAAACAAAGATACAAAAAAATGGTATGCGTTGATTATGGATATTGCCAAAGACAAGCTGGAAGATAAAGCCAAGGGCAATATTGAGGTGGTCAACATAAAACTTGATGACGAAAAAATACCGGATCTTTTGGGAAAGAAAGGTTTTTATCCGGCTTATCACATGAATAAGAAATATTGGATTACACTCGCGCTGGACGGCAGTTTGGAAGACAAGCTAATATTGAAACTGCTTGATGAGAGCTATCGATACACTCTGCCAAAACGCAAAGCACAAAAAAAATAAGCCTTGTTGAAGGCTTATTTTTTTATCTTTTCTATAATGTCGTTGGTAATATCTATGACATATGGCGTATCTGCCGCCACGGCATTTTTGAAAAATACCACATTGATTTTCTTTTCTTTTATCACTTCTTGCATTGCGACATTTATTTTTTGGGTAATTTCTTCGACTGATTTTTTATAATTTTCAACCAGTTCGTCGCGTTTCATACGTAAATTTTTGAGATAAACCTCAGAAAAATCGAGTTTTACTTTGGCATCTTTTAAGGATTTAATTTTCTTTTCGCCGCTCAAAAGTTCTTTGTTCAAAGCGACAATTTCCGTATCGAATTTTTGTTTTGCTTCGACCATATTGGTTTTTAGCAACACTTCGTCAAGGCTATATATATAAACTTTACGGCTTTGCTCAATTTTGTGCCAGCCAAAAGCGAACAAACCGACAACAAGCACAGCCAAAATTATGATAATCAGATCTTTATTTGTTATTTTTTTCATTAATTTTTTACTCCTAAAAAAAGTTTAGGGGAGGAAGCCCTCCCCTAAACCGGTATTATAGGTCTATCTTACCAAGACCAGGTAACACCCATACGATATGTTGTATCGTTGCTGTTACCCCAAGCAAAACCTGCGTTGAGCAAGATGTTGTCTGTCAGATAGTGGAAACCACCGACTGCCATAGCAGTGTGACCGTCATAGGCACCTGTGCCGAGTGACAAAGAGGTGTTTCCAGCTGAACGAGAGTTCGGAACCAAAGCGGTCATAGCGGCCATAGAAGCCATACCGCTCTTGAAGTCGTGTCTCAAGTCATTCAATTTTCTTTCAACACGATACAAGTTGGTATCCAATCCTCTTACAGCGTCAGACAAGTTGTCAACTGCAGATACATAATTTGTAGGAGTAAAGTCTCCGTCACCAATTACGTTACCTGCGGCTTCCAAACCAGCTGCAAGAGATCCTGTTCCCTTGGTAGCATCGTTAATGTCATCGTTGAGACTTTCAATCTCGCGGTTACCGATAGCATTATCCAAGCTTACCAAGTGCTCTTCAACGGTTGTACCCATTGCCAAGTTAGAGTTATCACCTGTTGTAGATGCAACTCTGCCGGCCGGAACTACTCTGCCGTCCGGGTTCAGGTTGTGGATTTTACCCAAGGTAGCATCCAAGTTGTTCAAAGCTGTAACAACATTTGAAGGAGCTGTCTCGGTTCCGTTGGTCAAGTTGCCCAATTCGGTGTTCAAAGTTGTGATATCACCGATTGTCTTATTCAAAGAATTGAGGTTGGCGTTTACAGTGTTTGATGTAGAAACACCATTATAGTTTTGATCCAACTCATCTGCTGTACCGACATTGGCAGCAACTTGGTTGATAGCAGCCATAACGGTTGTTGCAGAAGAATATGCATAACCGTTAGAACCAGCAGAATTGTCAACCAATCCAGACCAAGCACCGTTGGTGAATGCACCACCCAAAGCGTTTGAAGTATTTGTTGCCAAATCTTGCAAAGCTGCGGTTACATTGGAGTTGGTGGTAACAATTGTACCTGTTGTGATTGTGGCCAAATTGCCGACATTTGCATCCAACAGATCCAAGTTTTGGTTAACTGTGTTGTCTGCCAAAACATTGCTGTTTGTACCGGTTGTTGCAGAACCAATGTTCAGAGCAACCTGTCCGATTGCTTGGGCCAAAGTTTCACTTCCGGTCAAAGCTGCATAGCTTACAGAAGTTGCAGAAGCATAACCATTGGTGAATGAACCATCAGCAGCATAGGTTGTTCCGGCAGCTGCAGCAGCATTTTCTGCATATTTCAACAAAGCGTCGGTAACATTTTCTGAGCCTTCTTCAAAGCCGAATGTTGTCAAAGCATTTGAATTATATGATACTGCACCAGTGTCGCTGGCAACAGCATACAAAGCACCAAATACACCTTGGTTCTCGTTGTTCATTGCAGCGCGTGTTGCTTGGAGAGCTTGTGCGCTAACAAGAGTATTGCTGTTTGCATCTGCTGCTTGGGCAGAAACTGCGTCTTGTGCAACAGTGGTCATAGCAACTGTGTCAGAACCAAAGACAACGCCTTGTTTAGCTTCGATAACTTTGTTGGCTGTAACGGCGTCTTCGGCAACTTCGAGTGAGAATGTACCAGAAGCGTCTTTGAAGAACTTGGACATTCCGGCAACTTCCATTGTTCCGGAAGCTGTTACATTACCATTGGTATCTGCTTTGAACATAGCAACTTCGTCTGCAGTACCCGGATTTTGAACAACCATAATTTGACCGCCGGCAACCATTTCACCAAATGAGTGAACAGAAGAAGCTGTCAAGCCATCGGCTGTCAAAGAGTTGCTGTCGTTAACAAATACACCTTGTTCTGCGGTCAATTCACCTTTAACAGTTACGTTGCTGTTGAATGTTGCAACATTAGAAACAGTCAAACTTCCGTTCATTTCTGTATCGCCATTAACAGTTACGTTGCTGCTGAATGTTGCAACATTAGAAACAGTCAAAGTTCCGCCGACAGTTGTATTTCCGGTATTGCCGTCAACAGCAAACTTGCCGTTTTGAACACTTATGCTGCCATCGTTTGTTACAGCAAATTTGTTATTGTCAAGTTTGATACCTGTTTTGGCAATCAAATTATCACCGGTAACATTTCCTTCTGCTTGGACATATCCGCTGGCAATCATGTTAACAGCAGAAACGTTGCCCGAAGTTGTAGAAATGTTGCCAGAAACGGTGGAAATATTGCCGCTTGTGGTAAAGATGGCACCACTTGTGGTAAAGATGTCACCGCTTGTGGAGTAGATATCACCGGTTGTGGTTTTGATATCACCAGAGGTTGTCTCAATTGTGCCAGAGCCAGCATTCAAACCTTGTGAATTTACTGTTCCGCTAACGTTAACATTTCCACCGACATTTACGTCGCCAGAAATATTGGCTGCAACGGTTTTCAAACCTGTGCTGAGCAAGGCATTGTTTTCGTCAACAACAAATCCGTGTTGTGCGATTAAGTCACCTTGAACAGTAACATTACTGCTGAATGTAGCAACGTTAGAAACATTCAAAGTTCCGCTGACAGAGGTATTTCCGTTTGCATCAACGGCAAATGTTGTGGTTTCAGGTGCGCCTGAAGCAACAAATATACCTGCATTTGATTTGAGGTTGTTAACTGTTGCTGAACCAGTTACACTCATTGCACCATTAATTTGTGCAGATGCAGCTGTCAAATTACCGCCGATAGTAGCACTATCTGTTGTGGTAATTGTGTTGAATGTTGCATCAAAATCACCATTGGTCATATCGTTGTGCAATTGATTGATTGCATTGACGACTGTGGCTGATGTTCCAGAAGGAAGAAGATCCGGATTGAAATCAGCCGGGTCAATATCACCAGTAGCAGAATCGTATGTGCCACCGATAACATTTTCAACCAAATATTTGATTGCGTTAGCATTCTCTTCAATGTTTTCCATATTGGTAGCAATTGCTTGTGTATTCGAGGCAACATTTGAGTTTGTTGTGTAGAATGCATTAGATACAGTATTAGAGAAATCATTGAATGTTGAAGTATTCAATTTGCCTTCGAGAGCTGTGTTTACTGTACCAGTATAGTCATAGAATGTTGAACTATCTAATTTAGCAAGCAATTTGTCATCAATTGTAGCTGTAGAATATGTTTCATCCTTGGTATATACTGTACCAGTAAAGTCATTGAATGTAGCACTATTCAATTTAGCATCCAATTTTTCATCAATTGTAGCTGTAGAATATGTTTCATCCTTGGTATATACTGTACCAGTAAAGTCATTAAATGTAGCACTATTCAATTTAGCATCCAATTTTTCATTAATTGTAGCTGTAGAATATGTTTCATCCTTGGTATATACTGTACCGGTGAAATCATTGAATGTAGCACTATTCAATTTAGCATCCAATTTTTCATTAATTGTAGCTGTAG
>JAGCFG010000101.1 GCA_017650255.1 Alphaproteobacteria bacterium
GAAGCCGATTGCAACCGATGCCCAGCCAGAAAAGGAGTTGAGGACTGATATGACAATCGGCATATCGGCGCCGCCTATCGGTATGACCATTGCAACTCCCCATGTAGAGGCGATTATTGCCAATGTGAGGATGTTTGCAAAAGAATTGTCAATGTGAAAATATATTCCGAAAGCAATTGTGAGCAGGAAAAAAAGGATATTTGACGCAAGGAGGAAGTTTGTTTTTTTTATGCTTTTTGACAGCAGTCCCTGCAGTTTGCAAAAGGCAATTGCGGAGCCGGAAAAAGTTATTGCTCCGATGACGCATCCCAGAGTTATGGTGAACGGACAGTCGGTGAAACCGGAGATTTCTTCAAAAGAGATGCAGACTGCGGCACCGCCGCCAAGACCGTTGAAAGCGGCAACCATTTGCGGAAGTTGGGTTATTTTTACTTTGTAGCCGATTATAATGCCGATTATGCCTCCTGATATTATTGTGATGAGTAACAGGAATGTGTTTGTCGGCAAAGGATAAAAATCAAAAATTATGGCGACAGTCATTCCTAATGCGCCTAATATTCCGCCGGTTACGGCGCTTTTGGGGGATGATAAAAATTTGAACGATAAAATTATGCTGATAATACAAAAAATGGAGGAATAAAACGCTATCATTTCCTTTTTTCCTTTTGTTTGAACATTGAAAGCATGTGGGCGGAGATGGCAAATCCACCAAAAATGTTGAGAGAGGCCATAAAAACTGCGACCAATCGCCAAGAGTTGTTGCCAGTGGATGTAATTGCGCCAAGAATGATAATGCCAGATATTGCGTTTGATATGCTCATTAAGGGGGAATATAGAGCCGGTGTTACATTTAAGATTACAAGATAGCCGACAAATGCGGACAATACAAAAATGCACAGCAAATCATACATTGTTTTTTCCTTTGTTGTAGGTTGCGTGGATAATTTCGTCGTTGAAATTTATGAATAGTTCTTTGGTGTCGGAATTGTAGATATAGTGGAGAAAATTATATAAATTTCGGGCAAAAAATCGGCTGGCGGAGTTGGAAATTTGTGACGGTAAATTGTGTGCTTTTATGATGGTTGATGATTGAATTTGCGGAGAAGTGTTGTTTGCGATGTCAATAATTGTGCAGGTTTTTGGAATTAGAGAAAAGTTTTCGGGGGTAATAAGGATTGGAGCTTGAGGGTATCTTCCGGCGGAGCAGATGATTATATCAGATTTTTTGAGATGGGTGTTTATGTCGTTTTGCGAGACAAATTGTGCTCCTACGGAAATGGCTTGTATTGCGGTTTCCTCTCTTAAATCGGTGGCAAAAACTTTTGCTCCTAAACGTTTGGCTGTTGCGGCGGCCTGTAAACCGACAACTCCGAGCCCAAAAACAAAAACATTTATGGGAGGTATGCTGCCGGCAGATGTTATCATCATTGGAACGCAGCGGTTGAGGTGATTGCAGGCAAGCAAGGTGGCTTTGTAGCCGGCCAAGTTATCTTGTGACGATAAAATATCCATGCTTTGGGCCTTTGAAATACGAGGCATTTTTTCTAAAGCAAAATATGGAAAATTGAAAGATTTTTCCGAGCAATGGCTGAAGTCGCCAATGACTATGGTTGTATCGGGAATTAGATTTTTTTCTTGTTCAAGAGGTGCCCAAATTTTCAGTAATATATCGCAAGATGAGCAAACTTCACTGGCAGAGTTTTTGAAAATGGCAGAGTTTTTATGGAACGAATCGTCGGGAAAACCGGCGTTTGTACCGGAGTTGGTTTCGATGAGAACAGAATGGCCTTCTTGGCTCAAGTTTTTTGCAATATCTGGTGTTATTGCTACGCGGTTTTCATCTTTTGTTTGTTCTTTTATTATGCCTATAATCATTTTTTACCTCGCTATAGTTTTTGATATAATTATGAAAAATTTTTTTGAAACGAGGGTAGGCACAAAAAAATGGGAGAACGTCTCCCATTTTTGGTAATAAAATTAATCTTAAAGTTATAGATCAAGTGCTTTGCGATATGTATCCAACAGATATTCCTGCTCTTCGCGATCGCTGGCATTCATTTTGCGCAATTTGATAATGGTGCGCATAATTTTGGTGTCGAATCCGGCTGATTTTGCCTCGGCATATACATCACGAATATCGCCGGCGAGAGCTTTTTTTTCTTCTTCCAGACGTTCAATACGTTCGATAAGTGAACGTAGGCGATCTGAAGCAATACCTCCAACTTCTGTCATCTGTTTTCTCCATAAAAGTTAAAATTGTTGTTCGGAGGTTAGCAAAAAGCAGATGTTTTGACAAGGAAAAATTTACTAAAAATAAAATAATCTTGTGATAAAAAATATGACAGTACAATTTTTTGCAGGAAGAACAAATATGCCAAGAAAAACATATACTCATATTTTAGCAACGCTCGGACCTTCTTCTGATAGTGAGGAAAAAATTTCGGCACTTATTGATGCCGGTGCAGATGCTTTTAGGTTTAACTTCAGCCACGGAACACATGAAGATCACAAGAAGCGATTTGCCATTGTAAGAAAGCTGGCGAAGCAAAAATCAGTTAATTTAGCGATTTTGGCTGATTTGCAAGGTCCGAAATTGAGAGTTGCCGAGTTTAAGAAAGATAAGGTTTTGCTTAAAGAAGGGCAAAAATTTGTTTTGGATATGAAAAAAGAATTGGGCGACGAAACAAGAGTTTGTTTGCCGCACAAGGAAATTTTTGCGGCAATAAAAGTCGGAGATGAATTGTTGCTCAACGATGGCAATATTGTTCTGGAGATTGTTGAAAAAACAAATCAAAGCGCAGTAACAAAAGTTAAAGTAGGCGGAGAACTTTCCAGTCATAAAGGGGTTAATCTGCCGAATATTAAACTGCCGATTTCAGCGATTACGAAGAAAGACAGAGATGATCTTAAATTCGCTTTGGAACTCGGGGTTGATTGGGTGTGTTTGTCTTTTGTGCAATCGGTGGATGATGTGATTGAGGCCAGAAAATTGATAGGTGATAAAGCCATGATAATTTCTAAGCTGGAAAAACCGAGTGCGATTGAGCAGCTTGAAGAGATTATTAAGCTTTCCGACGGAATTATGGTTGCAAGAGGCGATTTGGGGGTTGAGTGTCCGTTGCAGACTGTTCCAATTTTGCAGAAGAAAATTGTGCATGCTTGTCGGCAGTATGCAAGACCGGTAATTGTGGCGACGCAAATGCTGGAATCGATGATAGAAAAGCCTACTCCGACAAGAGCAGAAGTTTCCGATGTGGCAACTGCGGTTTATGACGGTTGCGATACTGTTATGCTTTCGGCAGAAACGGCGGCAGGAAAATATCCGGTGCAAGCGGTTAAAATGATGAGCAAAATTATCACTCAAGTTGAGGCTGATCCGCATTTTTTGAAGAGTGTTCAGAGAGCTTTTGTGTCGAGCAAATGTATTGATGAGTCTGATTCAATTGCGTATGCCGCGAGTGAAATTGCTAAAGTGTTGAACAAAGTTTCGGCGATTGTGACTTATACTTCTTCGGGAAAAACAACATTTTTGATAGCACGTGAAAGACCGAGAATTCCGATTGTAGCACTGACACCCGAGGACAAAGTTGCACAACAGCTGGCTTTGGTATGGGGAGCAAGACCGGTTGTTAAAAAACGTTATTTCTCAAGTTTTGAAAAATTTGAAGATAATGCGGTAAAATCGGTAAAAGAGAAAGGGTTGGCAAAAGCCGGAGATCACATTATTATTACCGGCGGTTTTCCTCTTGGTGTCAGAGGAAGAACTAATATTTTGCATACTGTACATATTAAATAGAAAATTTTTCAGTAGAAAATTTTGTTGAGGTATAGTCCGTGGGCAGGGGCAGTTGGTCCGGCGGCAGAGCGGTCTTTTTTTTCTAAAATAATGGCAATATCTTGGGGTGCTAAATGTCCGTCGCCAACCATTTTTAG
Organism: Alphaproteobacteria bacterium; assembly: GCA_017650255.1. Taxonomy (GTDB): domain Bacteria; phylum Pseudomonadota; class Alphaproteobacteria; order RF32; family CAG-239; genus JAFUYI01. Next base: position 3,934 of record JAGCFG010000101.1, read on the forward strand.
GGTTCCTACCATGTTGCGAACCTGGTGGTGCAAAAAAGATTTTGCTTCTACATAAAAAGTGATTTCTTCACCGTTTTGGGAGATTTCGAGTTTATCTAAAGTTTTTAGCGGTGATTTGGCTTGGCATTTTGCGGCGCGAAAAGATGAAAAATCGTGATGTCCGAGGAGATATTTTGCACCTTCGCGCATTTTTTCAACATCTAGTGGTACAAAAACCCACCAGCTGCGGTATTTATCCAAAATCAAGGGTGAGCGGCGGTTGGTTATGCGATATATATAACTGCGTTTGATGGCTGAAAAGCGAGCGTTGAGGTATTATCGACTTTTTCGACTTCTAGGACGGATACGGGGGCCTCTAAAGTTCTTAAGTGAGCGTTAATCGCTTCTTTTATGCGAAAAGTGTCAAAGTCGGAGCTTAAGTCAAAATGTGCAACTTGTCCAAGCGCATGAACTCCGGCATCGGTGCGTCCGGATCCGTAAACCTCGGTCTCTTGAGCACAAAAGTTAAAAATGGCTTTTTCTACAAACTCTTGCACACTTGGGCCATCGAGCTGTTTTTGCCAGCCGAGCAAATTTATCCCGTCATATTCTAGAGTTATTTTATATCTCTGCGACATTAGGCGGCAATGGTTTGCTTTGAGGTTTTGGATTTTGAATAGAAGCCTAATTGTTTTTCAACTTCCCAAATTACTTTCAATGCATTATAGGCATTTTCACCGGTTACGCGGGGAGTTTCTGTGCCGTTGATGCATTTTGTGAAATGGGTAAGCTCAGCTTGAAGCGGCTGATTTGTGGGGATAAACAATTGTTCTACACTGCCTTTCAAACCATAGTTCATCCATTCGGGGATGTTTTCCTGGTTGACATAGGGCATACGACCTTGGGAATGGACATTTATGCTTTGGTTGATAAAGTCCATATCGATATAGTTTGTGTCGGTGGTTACGGTCAAAGTGCGAACACGTGCTTGGGTAATTCTGCTGGCGGTAATGTTCGCAGTTACTCCGTTTTCAAATTCTAACAAAGCGGTAATATAGTCTTTGCCCTCAGGATGGTCAGAAGTTTTAACCGAGGCTGCTTGGACATTGATAACCGGAGATTTTACCAGTGATTGAATTACTTCGACATCGTGAATCATTAAATCCATGGCAACGGAAACATCGGTAATGCGACCAGAGGCAGCAGACATTCTTTGTGCCGTAAGAGAGCGAATTTTTGAAGTGTCCGAGAGGATTTTTGCCATTTGTTCAACAGCGGGGTTGAAGCGCTCAATATGTCCGACACAGAGAACAACATTGTTTTTTGCGGCGGCATTTATCAGTCTTTGACAACCTTCTTCTGAGGTGGCAAGTGGTTTTTCCATCATGCAATGTATGCCGTGATTTAAGAAAAATTCGCCGACATCGGCATGGGTGACAGAGGTTGTGACAACGCTGACGGCATTAACTTTTTTTGCAACTTCTTCCAAGCTGGAAAAAGC
>JAGCFG010000102.1 GCA_017650255.1 Alphaproteobacteria bacterium
AAGCTCAATTCTTATGTCCCAATCATTGTTTTCCGGTTTTATATAAACTTTATTAGGTCCATTGTGGTCTTTTTTCAAAATTTCGTGCAAAGATTTTATTGCAGCAAGATTATTGACGTGAATTATGATGCCTTTGGATATGTCAGCAATGGCCTTATCCAAAGTTTCTATATATTCAATCATAACTTTGGGAGTGGATTCTTCGTTTTGTTTTTCAATTTTGACACCCGCCAACAGAGGAATTCCCGATTTTATCAGTTCTTCGCTTTGAGAAAGAGCCTCTGAGAATATTACTCCTTCAAAACCGCCAGAACCGTCAGATAGCCCTAAAAATGCAAAGCGATTGCCTTTTTGTGAAACGCGAGGTTGGAAAGATGTTACGCATCCACAAAGTTTCGCTCGCACAGTATCACCAACTCGCAATCCTCTAAAAACTTCACTGCAATTCTTCAGTCCAAGTTTTTCAATGCCTGCGGCATAACTATCCAGCGGATGTGCAGAAAGATAAAATCCTATTGCTTCCGACTCTAATTTCAGTTTTTCAAGTTCCGGCCAATCGGGGGCATCTTTCAGTCTTATTTGCGCGGTAATTTCTTCTGCTCCGAAGAGTGAGCTTTGACTGCTGTTTTTGAGTTCACAACTTGAATTGATGTTTTGGATAATTGTATCAATGTTGGCGAATAACTTGCCTCTGTTTTTATCCAAGCCATCAAAAGCTCCTGCTTTTATGAGCTGTTCAAGTTGTTTGCGGTTTATTTGTCTGATGTCCATTCGATGAATAAAATCAGATATATCCTTAAATTTGCCATGGGCTTCTCGCTCGGCAACAAGAGCCTTCATATTGGCCTCACCGACCCCTTTAATTGCAGCAAGAGCGTAAAGTATTTTGTTGTCCCTCACAGAAAATTCGTGGCTGGAATTATTTACGTCCGGGGGCAAAACTTTGATACCCATTTTTATACATTCATCTTTGAAAAAATGCAATTTTTCGGTGTTGATTATGTCCATGGTCATAGTAGCACTCATAAACTCCACCGGATAATGTGTTTTTAGGTATGCTGTTTGATATGATATCAAAGAATATGCTGCAGCGTGAGATTTGTTGAAACCATAAGACGCAAATTTTTCCATTTGGTCAAAAATACTGGTTGCCGTATCGCGTTCAATTCCGTTGGCGACTGCACCTTCGGTAAATATTCCACGGTGCTTTACCATTTCTTCTTTTATCTTCTTGCCCATAGCTTTGCGCAATTTGTCAGCACCACCAAGAGTATAGCCAGCAAGTTCCTGCGCAATTTTCATAACCTGCTCTTGGTATATCATAATACCGTAGGTGTTTTTCAAAATCGGCTCAAGTTTGGGGTGCAAATAGGTAATTTCTTCTTCTCCGTGTTTGCGGCGAATGTAACTTGGAATATTATCCATTGGTCCTGGTCGATAAAGAGAAACAATAGCGATAAGATCTTCAAAACGGTCAGGTTTGATTTGTTTGTGAACATCTTTCATGCCGGCAGATTCAAATTGGAAAACACCGGCAGTATCTCCCCTTTGCAATAATTCGTAAGTCGGTTTGTCGTCTAATGGGATGTTGTCAATGTCAATATCGACACCGTGATTTAATTTGATTAAATCGAGTGTCTTTTTTATGGTTGTCAGTGTTTTCAATCCCAAAAAGTCAAATTTTATCAAACCGGTTTCTTCGATATATTTCATATCATATTGGGTTACCGGCATATCTGCTCTGGGGTCTTTGTACAACGGCACAAGCTGATCTAGCGGTCTGTCGCCGATAACAACGCCTGCGGCATGCATACCCGTGTTGCGATATAGACCTTCGAGTTTCATGGCAATTTCGAATAACTTGTTAATTTGCGGGTCGTTCTTGCGCATTTCTTCAAGTTCAGGAACTTGCTCCAATGATTCTTTTAAGCTGGGTTGCTTGCCCTGCACCGGAGGAGGAATCATTTTACTGATACGGTCGGCTTGTGCATATGGCATTTGAAGAACTCTGGCTACATCGCGAATAACCGCTTTTGATTGCAGTTTGCCATAGGTAATAATTTGAGCAACATGGTCAATGCCGTATTTATTTTGTACGTACTCGATGGTTTTATAGCGGTTTTCCTGACAAAAATCGACGTCAAAATCCGGCATATTAATGCGTTCCGGGTTCAAAAAGCGTTCAAAAAGAAGGTCTAATTTTAAGGGGTCCAAATCGGTGATAAACAAAGACCATGCAACCATTGAACCGGCACCGGAACCACGCCCCGGACCAACGGGAACACCATTTGCTTTTGACCAGCGGATAAAGTCTGACACGATGAGAAAATATCCGGCAAATCCCATCTTTTCGATTACGCTGAGTTCGTATTCCAAACGATCGTAGTAGCGCTTATCAATTTCTTTTTTTTCTTCTTCGGACATATTGGGATAGTAGACTTTTGCTTCCATCCTTTTGGCAAGGCCGATATACGCTTGTTCTCTGATATATTCGTTTTGGGTTTTGCCTTCGGGGCACTCAAAAATTGGAAGCAAAGGAGCTACAAACTCAAGATAAAAATTGCAACGTTTGGCTATTTGAACGGTATTGGCAAGTGCTTCCGGTAAATCACTGAAAAGCTCAACCATTTCGGCCTCGGTTTTTAGGCGCTGTTCCGTGGAATAGTGCAGACGATTTTCGTTTGAAACATATTCTCCCATAGCAATACATACAAGAGCATCGTGAGCCTCGTACATTTCGGTATCGAAGAAAAAGGCCTCGTTGGTTGCAACCAACGGAATGTTGTATTGATATGCCATTTCCAAGAAAATCGGCTCGGTTTTTGCCTCTTGTTCTGTACCGATACGAGAAACTTCCATATATAATCTGTCACCAAAAATTGATTGAAGTTCTTTGATAAATTGGTGAGCTTCTTCTATGCGGTTTTCCAATATCAAGCGGCCTGCCTGGCCATCTGCGCCAGCAGTCAGAACAATCAATCCTTGGTTATGTTCTTTCAAGTCATTTAGCGTTATTTGCGGTTTTTCGGCAACGCTGGTCAGCCCGCCGAGGTATGACTTGTTCATCAATTTGATTATATTTTGATAGCCTGTTTTGTTTTGTATCAAGAGTATTATTTTGTCTGGCTCGACTATTTTGCCTTTTGATTTTAACATGTCATCGGCGTCGGGATTGCGCAGATACATTTGTGTTCCCAAAATGGGCTTTATACCGTTTTTCGGGGCCATTGCAGAAAAAGCCTTGGCTCCGAACATTGTGGCTGTATCTGTGACTGCAACTGCCGGAAAACCCATTTGCGCAATTTTTTCGGTAAGAGCCGGCATTTTCATTGCTCCTTCAAGCAACGAATAAGCCGAGTGAACTCTCAAGTGAATAAATTGCGGATTAATCATTTGTGTCACCTGTTACCAAGATATTCCTTCTATGCAACGCTCCGGCATCTGCTCGCATATCTCTTTATCGGAGTTCATCTCATAAAGCCGCTCGCGCTCGGGCCCAAAGTTACCGGCAAT
>JAGCFG010000103.1 GCA_017650255.1 Alphaproteobacteria bacterium
GGAAGAAGTTAATAAAACTGCCGGTGGAATTATTATTCCAGACACGGCAAAAGAAAAACCATCTGAGGGGATTGTGGAGGCTGTTGGAACAGGTGCTCGTACAGAAGATGGAAAGGTTATTCCGATGACTGTAAAAGTAGGTGATCATGTTCTTTTTGCCAAATGGGGCGGAACAGAAGTTAAGATTAACGGAGAAGAGAGACTGATTGTAAAAGAGTCAGATTTGCTCGGTATTATAGAATAGTTTGAGAGGATAAAAAAATGGCAGTTAAAGAAATAAAATTTGGCAATGATGCACGTAGCAGAATGTTGGCCGGTGTATCTGTATTGGCAAAGACAGTAAAAGTTACTTTGGGACCAAAAGGTCGTAATGTCGTTTTGGACAAGTCTTATGGTGCACCGAAAATTACCAAAGATGGTGTTTCGGTTGCAAAAGAAATTGAGCTTGCTGATAAATTTGAAAATATGGGTGCGCAGTTGGTTAAGGAAGTTGCGCAAAAAACAGCAGACAAGGCTGGTGACGGAACGACTACCGCTACAGTTTTGGCCGAGGCAATTATTACCGAGGGATGCAAGGCTGTTGCTGCAGGTATGAACCCAATGGATTTGAAACGCGGTATAGATTTGGCTGTTGCCGCTGTTGTGGAAGATGTTAAATCGCGTTCAAAACCGATTAAGACTTCTGAAGAAATAGCTCAAGTCGGCACAATTTCTGCCAACGGTGATCGTTCAATTGGTGAATATTTGGCGCAGGCCATGGAAAAAGTAGGCAACGAGGGTGTGATTACCGTTGAAGATGCCAAAGGTCTGGAAACAGAGTTGGAAGTTGTTGAAGGTATGCAATTTGACAGAGGTTATCTCTCACCATATTTTGTAACCAATCCGGAGAAGATGAATTGCGAATATGACAGTCCATATATTTTGCTGTATGACAAAAAGCTCAGCAATTTGCAACCATTGTTACCGGTTCTGGAGGCAATTGTTCAGTCTTCGCGTCCGTTGTTGATTGTAGCGGAAGATATTGAAGGAGAGGCTTTGGCAACTTTAGTTGTAAACCGTATCCGCGGTGGTTTGAAAGTTTGTGCGGTTAAGGCTCCGGGCTTTGGTGACAGAAGAAAAGCCATGCTTGAAGATATTGCTATTTTGACCGGCGGACAGGTCGTTTCTGAAGATTTGGGTATGAAGCTTGAAAATGTAACCCTTGATATGCTCGGAACAGCCAAGAAAATTGAAATCACAAAAGATGACACGACAATCATTGACGGTGATGGTGTTAAAGATTTGATTAAGGCTCGTGTTGAGCAGATTAAGAAGCAGATAGAAGATACAACTTCGGACTATGACAGAGAGAAATTGCAAGAACGTTTGGCCAAACTTTCAGGCGGTGTTGCAGTGATTAAAGTCGGCGGTTCTTCCGAAGTTGAGGTTAAAGAAAAGAAAGACCGTATTGATGATGCTTTGCATGCAACTCGTGCCGCTGTTAAAGAAGGTGTTGTTGCCGGTGGCGGTGTCGCTTTGTTATATGCAGTGAGAGCATTGGATAAGGTTGAGCCAGAAAATCAGGATCAGAGAGTTGGTGTTGATATAGTCCGCAAGGCTATTCAGGCTCCAATCCGTCAAATTGCCGAAAATGCAGGTGTTGATGGCGCGGTTGTTGCCGGAAAAGTTTTGGAGAGCAAGGATACCAATTTTGGTTATAATGCTCAGAGCGGCGAATATGTTGATATGGTAAAATCTGGCATTATTGATCCTACTAAGGTTGTTCGTACAGCTTTGCAAGATGCAGCTTCGGTCGGTGGTTTGTTGATTACGACCGAATCGATGGTTACCGAAGCTCCAAAAAAGGAGTGCAACTGTGGATGTGGCTGCGGTGACCATGGAGCTGGGGCAATGCCTGGTGGTATGGGTTTTTAATCCAAAATATAAGGCGCAAAAAAATCCCGACGATTTGTCGGGATTTTTTCTGAGTTGATGCCTGTAACTCCGGTCAAGTAGATACAGTCTTCTTTTCTAATTGAGGAGAACTGGTTCCGGATTGCAGCGAGCAGTCCGTTTGGAATGTCCTTTCTGTACAGATCTTCTGAGAGCATTCTGTCATACTCTTTTAATACTGCCAGAGTTTCTCGTGCTTCCGGGTGCGTTTCCTCAACGTTCGTGATAAACTCTTTGATTTTGGCCGGAATTTCTTCCGTCTTCTCACAATCGACTGCTATTATATGTGCAGTTTCTTTCATTTTTTCTGCTTTTCTGTCATAGCTATTAATCCAACAGTAGCTGCCTTTTGCGAGTTTTTTGCTGGCAACGAGCACGTAGCTCGTGATAATTACGTTTTCCATCTTTTTAATTTTAATTATTACTAATAATTTGTTTGTAGACAAATAATATCAACCATCTTTTGTCCATCTTTTTTATTTAATAAAATTTATTTCAATGAATGGATTTGTGATTGCCTTGAAAATGCGTTGTTTTATGCTAACTTTTTCATTTGGCGATTTTTCTTGATTGGACGAAAAAAGTATGGTATTCTGTCACAGTAAAAAAAATTATTGTTAACAAAAAAATTTAA
>JAGCFG010000104.1 GCA_017650255.1 Alphaproteobacteria bacterium
CTACGACTTTGACGGAACTCTTGCCCCCGGTAATATGCAAGAGTACGGCTTTATGAAAGCCTTGAGAACCACCCCGAAAAGCTTTTGGAACAAATCAGAAGCAATCGCAAACACACATTGTGCTGACAAAAATTTGGCATATATGCTCACAATGCTCGAAGAAGCAAAGGTAAAACACATTTCATTCCGCAAAGAAGATTTGCAAAGATTTGGACAAGACATAGTTTTGTTCAAAGGTGTCGACACCTGGTTTTCTCGTGTCAACAAATATGCCAAATCTTTAGGAATTGAATTGCAGCACTTTTTGCTCTCTTCCGGCTTGAAAGAAATTGTCAGCGGACTGCCCATAAGTCAGGAATTCACTCGCATTTACGCCTGCTCGTTTATGTACGACGCCAACGGTGTGGCTTTTTGGCCGGCACAGGTTGTAAACTACACTACCAAAACGCAATATTTGTTCCGCATCAACAAAGGTTGTTTGGAAGAAAACGATTTGGCTGTCAACGAAAAAATGCCCCGCGATATGCGTTCGGTTCCTTTTACGCAGATGATGTATGTGGGCGACGGTCTGACCGATATTCCTTGCATGGCAACTTTGCGAAAACTCGGCGGCAAAGCCGTTGCGGTATATCGTCCGCACACAAAGCTCGGCAGCAACCATGCCCAACAACTGCTCAAGGACAACCGAGTGGACAACATTGTCACGGCCGACTATTCTTCCGGTAGCAAAATGGAAAAAGTAGTCCGCGCCTGGCTTACAAAAATAAAAGCCGATTATGATATGCAATCGTAATTTCGTCCGCAAATCACACCTCCTTTCACTCAAAGGAGGTGTTTTTATTGACATTTTTGTCAAAATATGAGATAAATTAAATAAGAATAACAAAAAAACAGAGGCAACATGGATATAAATTCAACACAGAAAATGACGTCGAAGTCAATCAAAAATCTGAAAAAAAAGCTCGAAAAATCTAGCGATGCTTCTGTTTTTGAGGATGTAAGACTTTTAAAAAAGGTATTCATCTCAACAATTTCCGACCTATATACCAAAGACAGCAGATATAACGGCAATAAACCTTTTGACGAAAGCTCTTTCAGTGCCATCAACATCATTGACAACAAATATGTCATTGGAACAGTTGACCAAGGCGAAAAATCTGTTTCTTACTTTGTTATGCCCTTGAAAAACGGCACCCCAGTCAAAGAATGTATGGAAATGAACATACTCGACACCGTGGATGATAATTTACTCAACAAAATACTCCACAAAACTCCACCTCCTCTGCTCCTTGCAGATATATATTATCACAACGAAGAATACACTGTCGGAGTTGCTCACTTTTCAAAAATTTACGACCATAAGTTTTTCGACAAACCGATAGATGTCCGCGATCCAGACACTTTGCTCGAATTTATGTCAAAATGCAACGGACTTGAAAAAGCGCAAAAAAACAACCTTGCCGTTCCCGCCATAAAAAAACTTTTTGAAGAAGCCTATCTCCCCGGCTCTGAAAAACAAGGTCTAAATTTTCAAAAACTTCTCGAAGTCTCTGCAAGCGACCAATCAAAAATCGGTGACAGGCTAAACAATTTCTTCGGCAAAAACAAACTTAAAAGAGAAGAAACCGCAGAAACGTACCATCTGGAACACACTGCGTTTATTGCCCGTTTTCTTGAAAAAGTTGTCAAAAAACACACCGATAAAGAAAAGACGAAATCCAAACAATCATCAGCAAAAAAGCTGGCACCTGCGGCAGATTTGAGCCTTACTTAGCATAGCGCGACAAAATCTCTGCCAACTTGCCGGACCACCACTCTGCTCCGGACTCCAAATTGTCATATTCATCATCGCGAACTTCTATCAAAGCATAATCCAAGCCTTTTTCCTCACCGCAAACTATCACCGCACCGGTATTGCATTTGCGCAAATCATAAGGCACATTTTCTCCAACAGTTTTGCTTTTTTCTTTTTTCAGCTCTTCTGACACAAATTGCGCCAACTTTGTCGGCTTGTGCCACAAAATCCCCGCATTCCACGGACGATATGCCCCATCTTTGAGCTGCGGAGTAAAACTGTGTACCGAAAACAAAATCGGTGTTTTTCCCAAGCTTTTGATATGCTCTATTTGTTTTTCCAAAGCCGCATAATAAGGATTATAATATTTCTCCAAACGCAGATTTTTTTCTGCCGCAGAAAGATTCTTATTTCCCGCAATCTCAACCTTATCGCTGCTTGCAAGTATCAGCTCATCATCAGATGCTCTGCGGTTCAAATCGACCAACAAACGCGAATACTTGCCGATTATGGCATAACAACCGAGCTTTTTTGCCAAAAGTTTGCTGGTTTCTCTTGCTCCTTTGTCACGGGCAATATGCGTATCAAGCTCGGCACCGCTCAGCCCCAGTGAGCCGTATGGAGCGGGAATCTCCGATCCCCCGTGCTCACAAGTAACAATAATCTCTGACGACGATAAAGAATTTACTTCTTCAAAAACATTATCTTCCATGGCTCAATTGCTCTCTCACTCTTTTGTTAAAACATGGATTGTAATATCTCAATTTTTTGGTAAATTCAAGAGCATGAGCAACGACACGTGCATAATCTTGTTCCTGCTGAACCAACTCGGTTGATACCTGCCTTTTCATCGGACGATAAGAGTCATGCGGAACAAAATCATAGCCGTAATTGAGCTTATGCATAACCGTTTTTGTATCCGTACTCTCATTTCTGTACCATGTATATTTGTTAAGAAGAGTATAATTCAAATGATGCGGATTGTTTTCAACTGCCGAAGCCACCAACTCACGGTTAAACTGCAAATAAGCCTGAACAAACTTTTTGTTAAAATTAGCATTCATCGCACGCATTTCAACCGTATGATCCGGCATAACATTCAAAGTTTTATACTTGTTGCCGAAAGATACCATTTCGCGCAGCTCATTCATGTCATCGCACAAATCTACCATAATCGCCAAGAAAGGATAATCTCTCTTGCCCTGACTACTCAAATTGCGGCTAACATAAGTTGCATATAGCAAATTGTTATCACGACGTTCCGGTGCTGCAAAAGTACCGACAATCTCGTCTTCGTGTTGCATAACGCGCTTTACCAGTCTTTTATATGCCGGCATATCCAACTCGTCCGAACACAAATGTTGGTGCAAAGAGCAGTGTTTATTAACATGTCCCTTATCAAAAGCGCTCAAAATCTTCAAGCAGTTTTCCTCATCGTTTTTGTCGCGCATAACACTGCTGGCAAACTCCACTGGGAACAAACCGTCATACGGAGCCAAACTCTCATCTCTCATAATAACTCCGGCTGATTCTCTATCTTGATAAACAGAGGCATCCTTATTGCTGAAATACAGCTTTTTCCAGCCATTTTTTTCTTTCAAATATTCTGCCAAAACATGATAGTCGCTGAACTGCTCAGGAACATAGAACTCCAGCTCAAAACCGTTCGGCCAATAAGAAGTCTTGCTCATTGGAGCCTCTTTTTGTTCAACTTGGAACAACTCGCTCATCTCCGGACTCAAATTTTTGCTTTGACGATAAGTCAAACTCAAAACATTGCGCAAATCGTGCAGTTGCTTAATTGCCTTCTTTCTTGTTTCAAAATTATATTTATCATTATATGTATATTGTTTTGCAACACTTTGTCTCAAATATGTATCAGCTGCCTTTTGACCTGCGCGATAAACATCTGCCGAACCCTTAATATCATTAAAATTTTTATCCAAATTCAGCAAAATATCTTTTGCAATCATCATACCATGTTTGCTCGAATACGGCATATTCGCCTTTACCGGCCAATATCCGAACTCTGCATGATGGTCTTCTCTTGTCCCAAAACTATATATAAATTGTCTTACTTCAAAACCGAAAGTGCGGACTCCGTCCAAATAGTTACTTAATTTTCCGTCGTTTGTATTTGAATATCTTTTTGTATTAATAAGTGAACGTTGCGGATTATCAACATCATAACTGTCAAGCCATTCTGTAGTCTCAACTACAAAGTCATGAAACTTTTGCGCAGCATTTTCACCGTGGTTTTTTGCAAAATATTCTACCATACCTGCAAATGGCGCCAACATATTGTCGATATGCCAATCATAATAAAATTGCTTAAAATTCTTGCCCCCGACCATATCAAAATATTCGCCGAATGACTCTCTTGTTTTTGTAACTACATCATTTATATTATTATTCATTTTGTTATTCACTTTTCTTTCAATTGATTAAAACTTTTTACACAAAAACAGAAATGTGTCGGTGCTTATCCCTCTGAGCACCCACATTTCAAACACAACAGACAAAAATGCTCAGAGGCTGATAAACAAAATGTTAATCAAAATAAAAAAGAAAACGGGAATATAAATAAAGCAAGCCGAAACCTTGTTGCTAATCCCCGCAAC
>JAGCFG010000105.1 GCA_017650255.1 Alphaproteobacteria bacterium
AACAAATCTGATTGTACCGATACCATATCCCCTTTGAATAAAATTTTGCACAAAATGTATCTCTTTTATGTCCTTAAACAACACAGAAGTATGTTTATGATTGACAAACCCTTCATCAAACTCAATTCTGTCATCATAAACTTTATAGCTTGTAACTGCAAAATTCTTTTTATCCCACAAACCGCAAATCAATTCTACCAGAAGAAAAACAATAAAAGGAAAAACTAACGAAACAATAAGAATTATCGGCATATGCTCAGATTCTTTATCTGGATTCTTCTCATAAAATTCCATAATTTGAGAACGAAAAATTATTACAAATAAAAGTTCTAATTGAATAGCTAAAATAAAAGAAATTGCCTCTTTAATCCTAAAATTCGCTAACAACCGCGACATAAAACAGAATTTTGGTTTCAACTCAATTATCGTTTCACCCATAAACACCCCCGCATATTTGAATTACAATAACAAGATATATTAAAGCTATTAATTTCGAGTAAAGAAAAGTGTTGAAAATGTCTTTGGATAAAAAGTCGTCATAGCTAGTTTCTAGTCGAGAAAAACAATTAAATGCCATGCCTCCGAGGACAAAAGTCCGAGGTAAAGGCATCTTCCGCTTTTATTTAAGAAGTCGTAGATCCCTGGAATTTTTCGACAAGTCGAAAAATAGGGATGACCGGCATATTCAAATAAACGTCATCACGAGGAACACGGCAACAAAAAACCTCCCGGATGGGAGGTTTTTAATGGTGCCGACAGAGATTGCTAAGCAAAAACAACCGATGCTCCGGTTGTTTTTGTCTGTAAAATCTTTGGAACATCTTGTTGAGCTAGGCGTAAGAATAGCCGCAGCGAAACTAGATGCCAAAGCCATAGTCGAACACGGCAACAAAAAACCTCCCGGATGGGAGGTTTTTAATGGTGCCGACAGAGAGACTCGAACTCCCGACCCGCTGATTACAAATCAGCTGCTCTACCAACTGAGCTATGTCGGCGACATCTGAGGCAGATTTATATATTAGCCCCTCACGCTTGTCAAGAAAAAATATTTCGATGTTGTAAAAAAAAGTTATATGAACAAACTTGCAAATTCCGTTTGTTATTTTACAATTTATATTATAAGATGATTCTACTTAAAAAATCTTTGGAAGAGCAATGCGAAAAAAAATAAAAAAATGTATAAAACAGTTTCTAAAATCGGCTTTTTTCACAGCCTTTTTGGGAAAATTGATGTATTATTACGGCCTTTTGGTGTGGAAAACCACACGCTGGGACATAATCGGCCTAAACCAATTTTATCCCATTTGGGACAAGGATAAATCCATAATTTTAACAATCTGGCACGGCCGCATATTGATGGTGCCGTATTTTTGGAACAAAAAACATCCTCTCAATGCTCTTGTGTCTCCGCATAACGACGGACGAATTGCTGCTACATTTTTGAAAAAAGTCGGCTTCGGCATTATTGACGGTTCCAGTAACGACGGCGCTAATGCCGCTGCAATCAGCCTTTTGCGCTCGTTAGAAAAAGACGAAGCCATTGCCATAATCCCAGACGGCCCGCGCGGTCCAAGGATGAAAATGAACAAAAGCCCGCTTTATTTTGCAAAAAAATCCGGAAAAGCCCTTTTTGGTGCTTCATATTCGATAAAGCACTGCATAATTATGAAAACTTGGGATGCCATGGTCATTCCTCTGCCATTTTCCCGTGGGGTATTCAACCTGACTGAGCCGTATTATATTCCTGCCGATGCCACAGAAGAGGACATTGAAAAATATCGCCAAGCCATCGAAGATGAGCTCAACAAAATGACCCATCGCTCCGATAAGGTTTTGGGTTTGCCTTATGTTGAACCGGGTGTAACTGCCAAAAAGAAACGCCATACGGAGGAAGAGTAAATATGTTCATAAAAATGTATAATATGCTGATTGCAACGCTTTACCCCATGGTGATCAGCCGCTATATCAAACGGCGCAAAGAAAGAGGCAAAGAAGATATAAAACGCTTCAATGAGCGTGTCGGTCGTTCATCAATGCCGCGCCCCGAGGGGAAACTTTTTTGGTTTCATGGTGCTTCCGTCGGCGAGTCTTTATCTATGTTGCCGCTAATCAATAAATTGTTAGAAACATATCCCGAAGCTCATGTTATGGTTACAACCGGCACTCTGACGTCTGCTGAATTGATGGGAAAACGCTTGCCCGAAAGAGCATTCCACCAATATATCCCGATAGACAATCCCTTTTTTACCACCCGTTTTGTAAAACATTGGCGCCCCGATGCAGTACTTTGGTTCGAGTCTGACTTCTGGCCGGCAATGCTAAACTCTATCAAACGCAAAAATATTCCGCTGATTTTGGTCAACGGCCGCATTTCCAACAAATCTTTCAAACGTTGGCAGCAATTTGATTTTATCTGCAAAGAACTGTTATCTTGCTTTTCTTTCTGTCTCGGGCAGTCCGACGAAGACGCCTATCGCCTGCGTGTTTTGGGCGCCAAAGAGGCAATTTGCCTTGGCAACATCAAATATGCCGGTTTGCCTCTTCCTGTTGATGAGGCAAAAAAGTCTGAGCTAGAAAAACAAATAAACGGCAGAACAGTTTGGTTAGCTTGTTCCACCCACGATGATGAAGAATATAAGATTGCCCGCTTTCATAACGAGCTCAAAAAAGATTTTCCTGATTTGATGTTGATAATTGTTCCGCGCCATCCGCACCGCGGTGTTGAGATACAAAAGCGCCTGCAGGAAGAGTTGAAACTAAATGTTTCTCTGCGTTCAAAAGAGGAGCCGATCACCCCGAAAACCGACATATATGTCGCTGACACCATTGGTGAGCTTGGCATTTGGTACAATCTTTGCCCATTGCTTTTTGTCGGCGGTTCGCTCATTCCGCACGGAGGACAAAACTTTATGGAGCCTTCGCGCTATCGCTGTGCGGTGATTGTCGGTCCCCACATGCACAACTTTACCGACGCCATGAACCGCGCCAAAAAAGCCGATGCAGTCATTCAGGTTAATGATGTCTTAGACTTGGTCGATAATGTTCGTCAGCTTTTATCTAACAAAGAGCTTTTAGAAGCCAAAAGAAGTTTGGCCTACAACTGGGCAACTTCCGAGGCAAAAGTATTGGACGGTATAATGGATAAAGTGCGGAGTTATATTCCCGAATGAAAACCCCATCTCATTGGCAAAATAAAAATTTGTTATCCTACGCGCTTATGCCGCTTGGTTTCTTATATGCCCAAGCCACTGCCTTGCGCTTGAAAATAAAAAAATCAAAATCTGTTGATATACCGGTGATTTGTGTCGGCAATTTGACCGCCGGCGGCACCGGCAAAACTCCGACCGCAATTGCCATTGCCGACATAATTCAAAAACTCGGCAAACGTCCGTTTTTTGTCTCTCGCGGCTATGGCGGCAATTTGTCGGGTGTGATTGTCGACAGCAAAAAACATTCTCCCGCGCAAGTGGGCGATGAACCTTTGCTCTTGGCGCAAAAAGCCGATGTATCTATTAATGCCGACAGATATCAAGCCGCAAAAAAAGCAATCGAAAATGGTGCCGAAGTTATAATTATGGATGACGGATTTCAAAATCCGAGTTTGAAAAAAGATTTATCGTTTTTGGTTTTTGACGGTGGCAGCGGAGTTGGCAACGCTTTTCCTCTGCCGGCAGGTCCTTTGCGCGAAAACTTTGCCAAAGGGCTAAAACGTGCCGATGCGGCAATAATTATCGGCGAGGACAAAACCGGTCTGCAGAAAAAAATTAAAAATATACCTGTTTTCAAAGCCAAGATAAGTTGCAAGTCCCCCAATTTTGGCAGCAAGCCGATGATAGCTTTTGCCGGCATCGGTCGTCCGCAAAAGTTTTACGATTCTCTGCGTGCGGAAAATGTAAATGTTATAAAGACGATAGATTTTCCAGATCACCATTTTTATACCGAGCAAGAGTTAAACAATCTATTGTCTTTGGCGCAACAACAAAACGCCGGCTTGATAACCACCTCAAAAGATTGGGTAAAAATTCCGCCTCGTTTGCAACCTCATTTTCAGGTTTTAGAAATTTTTATCGAATGGGAAACACAATCAGAACTCCGCGATTTTATTCAAGCAAAACTCTAATCCCATTTGTCATTGCGAGGAGCGTTAGCTATGCAGAAAAAGTCACCCCTATTTTTCGACTTGTCGAAAAATTCAAGGGGCTACGAATTTTTATATTTTTCAAAAGTCGAAGATGCCTTGATGATTTTGACAAGCAAAATCAAGGCATGACAATTTATTTTATTCAAAAAATTTAAAATAAGGCACTTTTTAGCCGTTTTGAAGAAAATTCTGTTAACTTTTATCTTTCTTAATTTTTCAATTTTCAAAAATAAGGCGCATTTTTTGCCCATAGAGAAGTTTTTGCTCATTTTAAATGGGTATAAGTTGCATAAAAAAGTGGTTATTTCCCCCGATTCTGCTATTCTTTCGGCAAATAAAACAAGGAGACTATAAATGAAAAAACTTTTACTAAGTTTATGCATGGTTTTGGCACTTGCCGCCTGCAAAGACGAGCAAAAAGCAGCTCAGCAAACGCCCGAAAAACCGGTCATCAAGGTTGGTGCCAGTCTGCCGCTTACCGGAAATATGGCATATATTGGTATTTCTGCCCAAAAATCATTGCAAATGGCTTTGGATAAGTGGAATCAAAAGAATACAAAATATAAATATGAGTTGATTGTCGAAGACGACGCTTTTGATGCTAAAAGAGTTGCATTAATTACAAATAAGCTTATCAATCAAGACAAAATTAAAGCCCTTTTTACAATCTTTTCAATCGGCGCAAACGTAGCAAGTCCGATAACTCAACAAGCAAAAGTCATTCACATGACATCTGCTTATGGTTCACAGCCCGCAGATGGATATTATAATTTCAACAACATGACACAATATGACAATCAGACAGAACTAATGTTTAACGAACTCAAAAAGAGGGGAATAAAGACAATAGGTATGTTGATTTCCAATAATATCGGCTCCACCCAACAAGCCGAAATGCTTGTAAACAAAATTAAAAACGATGGTACAATCAAAATTATCGGTAAAGAAATTTTTAATCCCGGAACCAGAGATTTTAGAATGATTATCCAAAAGATGATTGAAGACGGAGAACCAGATATTTTTTATGTTGACGGAATTACTCCCGATGCAACTTTGGTAGCAAAATATTTGCGAGAGTTGACCGGAAAAATCAATCTCACTACTATCAATGACTTTATTGAAACGCCGGCGAGAGAATATTTTGAAAATCTGTGGTTTGTAGAATCTGCATCCGGAACCGATGAATTTCTCAATGAGTACGAAGCAAGATATGGAGAACCCGTCTTTTTGTGCGGAGCAAACACCTATGACAACTTAGATTTATTCATAGATGCTTGTGAAAAATCAGATCATTGTGACAGCGATGAGATTGTTCCGATTCTGCTTTCAATAAAAGATAGAGAAGGAGCAATCGGAAAGTTTTCTATTGATGAAAATGGCATTGTCCAATCACAAGCAAATGTAAAAATAATTAAAAATGGCAAAGCAGTAAAAATCGAGGAATAAAAAATGACAGAAGAAACTAACCAAGAAAATATTATTGACAATGTTGTCGACAAACCGGCACAAGATATAACTCCGGTAGACATTTCGGAAGAAATGCGCCGTTCATATCTTGACTATGCCATGAGTGTAATCGTCTCTCGTGCGTTGCCTGATGTCCGCGATGGCTTAAAACCTGTTCACCGTCGTATCATCTATTCGATGTATGAAAACGGCTATGACTACAATCGTCCGTTCCGCAAATCAGCCCGCATCGTCGGTGATGTTTTGGGTAAATATCACCCGCACGGCGACAGCTCGGTATATGATGCAATGGTTCGTATGGCACAGCCTTTCTCCATGCGTGTCCCGATGGTTGACGGACAAGGAAACTTTGGCTCAATGGATGGTGACGGCGCCGCCGCCATGCGTTATACAGAGGCACGTTTGGCAAAAGTTGCCCATGCTTTGATTGAGGACATTGACCAAGACACCGTTGACTTTATGCCCAACTATGACGAAAGTTTGCAAGAGCCGACAGTTTTGCCTGCACGCTATCCGAACCTGCTTGTCAACGGCACCAACGGTATTGCCGTAGGTATGGCCACCAACATTCCTCCTCACAACTTGGGCGAGGTAATTTCTGCCTGCTGTGCCTATATTGACAATCCGGATATCACCATTGATGAGCTCATCCACTACATCCCCGGACCGGATTTTCCGACCGGAGGCTTAATTTTGGGGCAGAGCGGGGCGAAGTCGGCATATTATACCGGCAGAGGCTCTGTTTTGATGCGCGCAAAATGCACCATTGAAGAAATCCGCAAAGATCGTGAGGCAATCATTGTTCACGAAATTCCGTATCAGGTCAACAAAGCCGCGATGGTTCAGCGTATTGCTGAGTTGGTAAAAGAAAAGAAAGTCGAAGGTATTTCAGATATTCGTGATGAATCCGACCGTCAAGGCGTTCGCGTAGTTATTGAGGTCAAAAAAGATTTTCAAGCTGATGTGATTTTGAACCAATTATACAAATTGACACCTCTGCAAACCAGTTTTGGTATGAACATGCTCGCCATCAACGGCGGTCGTCCGATGATGTTGAACTTAAGAGACATTATCGCTGCGTTCATCGAGTTCCGCGAAGAGGTAATCCGTCGCCGCACCATTTATGAACTGAACAAAGCTCGCGATCGTGCGCATACTTTGGTCGGTTTGGCGATTGCGGTTGAAAATATCGACCCTGTAATCGAGCTTATCCGCACCGCTCCTTCTCCGCAAGAGGCAAAAGATGCCTTGCTTTCAAGAGCATGGCCGGCAGGCGATGTTGAGCCTTTGGTAATCTTGATTGACGAGCCGGATCGCAAAGTTGAAAACGGACACTATTATCTGTCCGAGGCACAAGCAAAAGCCATTTTGGACTTGAGATTGCAACGTTTGACAGGTTTGGAGCGCGACAAAATCCACCAAGAATTATACAGTTTGGGTGACGAAATCAAAGAATGTCTCTCCATTTTGGGCAGCCGCGAAAAACTCTATGGCATTATGCGCGACGAGTTAGTTGCCATCAAAGAAGAATATGCAACTCCGCGCTTGACCAAAATTGAAGAATTTGAATTTGAGCAAGATGTTGAGTCTTTGATTCAGCGCGAAGATATGGTTGTAACCGTTACCGAGGCCGGCTATATCAAACGCGTTCCGCTTAATGCCTACAAAGCGCAAAAACGCGGTGGTAAAGGCAAATCGGGCATGACTACAAAAGAAGAAGATTTTGTATCTCGCTTGTTTGTAACTTCTACCCACACGCCGGTTTTGTTCTTCTCGTCCAAAGGTTTGGTTTACAAGCTCAAAGTATATAAACTTCCGCTCGGATCACCGACCTCAAAAGGCAAACCTTTTGTAAACCTGTTGCCGCTTGACGAGGGTGAGAACATCACCACCATTATGCCGTTACCGGAAAAAGAGGAAGATTGCAAGAACTTGTCTATCATGTTTGCCACCAAGAGCGGTATGGTTCGTCGAAACAGCCTTATGGACTTTGTAAACATTCAGTCCAACGGTAAAATTGCGATGAAACTCGACGCTGACGACAAGCTGATTAATGTTCGCATCTGCACCGAAAAAGACGATGTAATGCTTGCCACCCGCAGCGGTAAGTGCATCCGCTTCCCAGTGACCGAAGTCCGCGTCTTTGTTGGACGCAACTCTGTCGGTGTCCGCGGCATTAAACTTGCCGGAAAAGACGAAGTTATTTCCATGTCTGTCCTAAACCACAGTGATGCCACATCAGAGCAACGCGAAGAATATTCTAAGATTGTCTCTGCCATCAAACATATGGAAGCTGAACACGGTGGCGAAGCCGGTATTAGAGCCGAAGACACAGGTCTGTTACAGACATTGACCGCTGAGCAGTTCGAAGAGATGAAAGCCAACGAGCAGTTTATTTTGAGTGTTACCTGCACCGGCTATGGCAAACGTTCATCTTCTTACGAATATCGTGTTACCGGTCGCGGCGGTTCGGGCATTGCCAACATGGAAATGTCTCCGCGCAACAAAGAGGTTGTAAGCTCATTCCCGATTGAGAACGACA
>JAGCFG010000106.1 GCA_017650255.1 Alphaproteobacteria bacterium
CCAAAGCTTCGGCAAGAACGGTAGCGCAGTCATTGGCCGATTTTACAATTACGGCTTTTACGGCATTTTCAACTGTAATGGTTTCGCCGGGGCGAACGTCTAGTTTTGAAGGGGAACGAGATGCCGCATAGCGAGAAACTTTTAAGGGAGTGCTCATCTTGAGCTTGCCTTTTTCAATGGCCTCAAAAGTGAGGTACAAGGTCATCAGCTTGGTCAGTGATGCAGGATGCATAACAATATCGGGCGACTCGCTTGAGATAATTTCGCCGGTATTGATATCTATGGCAATGCTGGAGGTCTGCTTGGGAAAAGCTTGCGCTTGTGCGCAGAACAATAACATTGCGGCAAATATAGACGTAGCCAATTTGAACATTTTTTCCTCACATAGTTTGCAACTATATTAATATATAATAACAAACAAATGGTTAATATTTTTTAGAAATATTGTATTTTCAACCAAATTGTGGATAAAATTATGGTTAAAAACATAATTGGAAGTGACCATTTCATGAAGGGGATAAATCTGATGGGATGTCCGTTGCGAGCGGCAATGCCGGCGATTATGACGTTGGCAGAGGCTCCGATTATGGTGCCATTTCCACCGAAACAAGCACCTAGTGACAATGCCCACCATGCAGGCATCATAATTTCTCTTCCTCCTAAGCTTTCTTCCATAGATTTGAGCATGGGTATCATTGTGGCGACAAAAGGAATGTTGTCAACAATGCTTGAAAATATTGCCGAAACCCAAATTGTGAGCAAAGTTACTTTGGGGAGTTCGTAGTTGGTAAAGTTTAAAAATTTTTCACCTAAAATTGCCAATATTCCGGTTTCTTCAAGCCCGTAGACAATAACAAAAAGTCCGGTAAAAAAGAATATTGTCGTCCAGTCGATACTGGAAAAAATTTTTTCTACACGACCATCGCGGACATCTTGTTTTTTGCCGAGGGTGTATAAAAACAAAATCAGTCCTGCACCGGCAAGGGCGATTACGCCGTTTGCAATTCCGGTTTCTTCGGCGGTGACAAAGCCTAATATGACAATAAAAAGCACAAAAAGCGATTTTTTTAAGAGATTGGGCTTACGAATTTCGTCTTTTTCATTCATTCGCATGATTTTTTGGCGGTTTTCATTTGTGGCAACAAGGTCTTTTTCCCACAAAAAATAAAAAATTGTAATAACTAAAATCAGACAGGTTAGAACGATTGGACTAAGCTCTTGGATAAAGTCCATAAAACTTAAATCTAAGGCGGAGCCAATGAGAATGTTCGGTGGGTCTCCAATCAAAGTTGATGTGCCGCCGATGTTGGAGGTAAAAATTTCCAAAAGCAAATAAGGATATGGATTTACTTGTAACTGTTTGCATATTTTTATGGTGATAGGAGCTATCAACAGAACGGTCGTGACGTTGTCCAGAAATGCAGAAAATACTGCGGTTACGACAGCTAGTACAATCAGCAGCCCGCGAGGATTTGCTTTTACTTTTTTTGCAGACCAGATGGCAACATATTCAAAAAGTCCCGATTTTTCCGCAGTGCCTATAATTATCATCATGCCGATAAGCAGGGATAGTGTGTTGAAGTCTATTCCGTCGAGGGCTGAGGTTTGGGTTAAAACACCGGTTAATATCATGACGGCGGCGCCCAAAAGAGCAACAACTGCGCGATTAACTTTTTCGGAAAAAATAATCAAATAGCATATGGCAAAAACCGAGACGGCTATAATTTTAGCCGAGTCGTAATTAGAGAAATTTTCCATAAAATCGAACAGTTGCATTGTTACCCTTTTATTCTTTTACATCTTTTTATTCTTATGACTTGCTTACTAAATTTTGGTTAAAATATGTTAAAAATATCGGATATAAAGAAAAATTGTTGATATAGCAATGCTGATAACGGTTATCGGGATTGACCAGAAAAGAAAATGTCCAAATTTGATGTGGTGTCCTTTTTGAGCGGCAAGACCGGCGACAATGACATTTGCTGAGGCGGCAATCAGTGAGCCGTTTCCACCAAGACACGCTCCGAGCGAAAGTGCCCACCAAACCGGCATCATGGTTTCTCGTCCGCCAAGGCTTTCTTCGAGTGATTTAAGCATGGGTATCATTGTGGCAACAAAAGGAATGTTATCGATTGCGGCGGATAAGATTGCTGAAAACCACAAAACAAGAAAACTCATTTTGTTGATGCTCCCTTGTGAAAAACGAAAAAGTTGGTTGCCGGCAATTTTTAGGAGACCGGTTGTTTCAAGCCCATGGACAATAATAAACAGTCCTGCAAAGAAGAATATGGTTGTCCAATCTACCAAGTTGAATGCTTGGGAAATTTTTTCTTCGCGTTCATTTTGCGGATGCATAAAACTGTATATCAACAATAAAATTGTTGCCCCCAGCAGAGCTATGGTTCCGTTTTGGAGGTGCAGGTGTTCGGCGGCAATAAAGCCAATAATTACAAATAGCAGTATAAAAATTGAGATATAACACAAGTTGTAATCTTTTATACTTTGTTTTTCATCGATTTTCATAATTGCCTGACAATCTTTTTCTGAGGCAAATATTTTGTTGTGCCAGTACATGTCAAAAATATAAATGGTAATAATGAGGATAATCAAAACAATGGGAGTTAGTTCTTTGATAAAATCCATAAAACTCAAATTGAGAGCCGAGCCGATTAAAATGTTCGGAGGGTCTCCGATTAGGGTTGCAGTTCCGCCGATGTTTGAGGTGAAAATTTCGAGCAACAGATAAGGGTAGGGAGAGATTTTGAGTTTTTGGGTAATTTGAAAAGTTATCGGAACAATGAGTAGAACGGTTGTTACATTATCAAGAAGAGCCGAGAATATGGCGGTTAAAATTCCCAATGTAATCATTATGGCACGCGGATTGGCTTTTACTTTTTTTGCACATGAAATTGCGATATATTCAAAAAGTCCTGATTTTTCGGATATGCCGGCAATTATCATCATACCGATAAGCAAAAAAATGGTGTTGAAGTCAATGCTTGATATGGCTGTGTCTTGGGTTAAGATTCCGCAAATAATCATTGTGCCGGCGCCCAACATGGCAACAACAGCTCTGTTGGTCATTTCGGCAAACAAGATGATATAGGTTATAAAAAGGATTAGTGCTGCCAGTATTTTTGGTTCCATAATGTTCTCCGGTGTTTTTGTTTTTTATATGATTATCGGGGAGAAGAATTAAAGGTCACAAAATAAAAAATGCCGTTTTGCGAACAAAACGGCATGGTTTTAAGCTCATGGCTTTTTGACGAAATGTATCGCGATTTGCAGCAAAATTAGGATTATGAATATGACAACGGAAAAAGTCGTAACCGTCATTGTAATAGTGCTGTTGCGGTGCAACGGCTCATATTCTCCGGTGTCTTTGTTCATAATAAATGCCTGATGGTAGTATAAACCGGGATCTTCTTTGAAAGACAAGGTATCTTCTTGTGTAATTACGATAAAAGAACTGTCCTTGTATATACCTTTGACCACATAGATTTTTTCGTTGTTGTCTACGGTCAAATACCAAGGGTCCATGAGCATTTTTTTGATGCTGAGATCTGCTGCCTTTGCCGAAAAGATTGAGGCAAACAAGGCGATAATGAAAAATATTTTTTTCATAATTATAAAAATTGGTGATAAAAATTCGTTTGTCGCTTTAGTGATATGTTATAAAAAGGTTATTGTCACTCCACATTGCCTCATCATTCGCATCA
>JAGCFG010000107.1 GCA_017650255.1 Alphaproteobacteria bacterium
GCATATTTGGATAATATAATTTTTAATAATAAAAAATTATTTGCTGTTTCTGTTGGTAATATTAATGATATTTGCCCTAAGTCTGAATACAATAATATTCAAGAGAATTCTTGTATAGAAAGTCCTGCACAGGCTTGGAATGTAATTTCAGTTGGCTCATATACAAATTTATGTAATGCCGATTTATGTAGTGCAGAAGGAGCAACACCTTATGCAAATTATGGAGAATTATCACCATATTCAAGAACATCTTGTATGTTTTCTTCTTCTTGGCCAATAAAACCAGATATATTGCTTGAAGGAGGCAATAAAGTTATACATAGAGATCAATATGTATACCAACATGATTCTTTTGAACTTGTTGCATGTGCAAAAAATTTTAATGAACAATTATTTACCACTATAAGTGCAACAAGTGCTTCTACAGGAATATCTGGTAGTTTTATTGGTGAACTCATGGCAACTTATCCATCTTTCTGGCCTGAGACAATCCGTGGACTATTAGTGCATTCTGCAGAATGGTCTCAGGCTATGTGGGATAAATTAGGCTATGATAGAAGCAAAACGACAATTAATAATTTTTCTCGCATGTTTGGTTATGGAATACCTGATTTAGAAAAAGCAAAATATAGCGCAACTAGTGCGTTAACCCTTATTGCGCAAAAGGATAATTTTCAAGTCTTTATGCCTAAAACAGATGATGTATCAAGTAAGGATAAAATAGACAATCTATCAAGTATTTTATTTATAAAGCTGCCTTGGCCAAAAGAAACTCTACAAGGAACGTTAAGTAATCAAAAAATTAAATTGACTATCACTTTATCTTATTTTATCGAACCTAATCCAAGTGAAAGAGGTTATACAAGCAAATATGCATATCAATCACATAATTTAAGATTTGATTTACAACGACCAACGGAAACACTTAAACAATTTGAAAGTAGAGTAAACAATTTAATCAAAGATGCAGAAAATTCTAATAGCATATCAAGTGCTGGTGGATATAATTGGCTTTTAGGACCGAATTCTCGTACACGAGGTTCTGTTCATAAAGATATTCTTGAGTTAACAGGAGCCGAGCTTGCACAAGCAGAGAATATTGCCGTTTATAGCGTTACAGGATGGTGGAAAAAAGCAAAATTAGCGAGTGATACTTTTTCTAGATTTAGTTTAATCGTGAGCATTGATGCTGGAGAAACAGATATAAATCTATATAATGAAATCAAAAACCAGATTCAAATTCCTATTTTATTACAAAACGGATTATAGTTTTTCAGTTCGTAAACTGCGAGGTAAGCATCACCAATACAAAAAGCCTCCCCTTGCGGGAGGTTTTTTTATTGGTAATGCGTAGCGAAGTTAGCATTGTGAGCCGCAAAGCGAGCGAAACAATGGTTACGAAGCAAGTGACCGAAGCGCAGTTGTTGAGCGATTTTATCGCGAAACTTACGTAGCAAGACCACAATACAAAAAGCCTCCCCTTGCGGGAGGTTTTTTTATTGGTAATGATAGTAACAGGGATTTGAACGCATAAAATTTGTTCAGGATTGACTTATTATTACGATAAACGTATAAATTAGAAATATATTATACAACTAATAGGGCTGATAAAATGAAAAAAGAAACATTTTCTTCTTCTTGGGGGTTTATTTTGACTGCTGCCGGCTCAGCCATTGGTTTGGGCAACATTTGGCGTTTTCCATACTTTTGTGGTCAATATGGCGGGCTCAGCTTTATTTTGATTTATTTTCTGATTTTGTTTTTAATTTGCGCTCCTCTGATGGTTTCCGAAATTTCCATTGGCCGAACCTCAAAAAGTAATTGAGTCGATGCATTTAAGGTCATAGGCCAAAAGGTCGGAATTAAGCACTTGGGCATTTGGTCGTTTTTTGGCGGCTGGTTTGCCGCTATCGGTGTAACTTTATGCATATCTTTCTATTTTTTGGTCGCCGGTTGGGTATTATACTATTTTCTGGAGGCTGCCAGCGGTAAATTGATGTATATTGAGCAAACACAACTTGCCACAGAATTTGAACAGCTGACGCAAAGTTTCTCCATACAGTTCACTTGCGGCTGGATTTTTTTGTTTTTAACAGCCATAATCGTGATTGCCGGCGTTAAAAAAGGCATCGAGCGCGCAAGTATGTATTTAATGCCTGTTTTATTTGTAATTTTTATTCTGCTTTGCACGCGTGCGCTCACCTTAGAGGGTGCCGACAAGGGAATAGGATTTTTGCTGACATTTCAACCGCAATATTTGGGGATTACAGAAAACGGTTTTAATTTTAAGCTTTTGGCCGACACTTTTACTGCGGCTCTCGGACAAGCATTTATTTCTTTGTCTTTGGGCTTTGGCCCCTTGTTGGTATATGGCTCATATTTTTCACCAAAAGAAAATATGTTTAAGGCGGTAAATAATATTGTAATTTTCGATACTTTGGCAGCATTGTTGGGGGCAATGATTATTATACCGGCAATTTTCTCAGCAGGTTTGTCTGCTTCTTCGGGACCGGGATTGACCTTCATCAGCCTGCCGCACGTTTTTCAACATTTGTCGGGTGGCCGCTTTTGGGCACTGTCGTTTTATTTGTTGCTGATTTTGGCGACAATAACTTCTACCATCTCAATTTTTGAAGTGCTTACAAATTTGCTGATGGATAAATTGAACATAAAACGTTACCGAGCAGTTGTTGTGGTAATGTGCATTGCCGGATTTTGTTTTACTCTTGTAGCGGCATCTTTTTCCGGAGCCTTAGATATAAAAGTTTTCGGGCGCGATTTATTTACCTTGGCAGATTGGCTGGTTTCCACCTACACGGCGACCATCGTTTCGCTTACCATTTCTCTGTTTGTCGGCTACAAGGCAATGAAACCGATTATGCGTAATATACGCCGCAGTGCGCATGTTCCCGAAACTTTTACGCGCTATTTTCTGATAACATTGCGATATATTGCGCCACTCAGCCTGATAACCTTGCTTATTGTGTCGTTTTTGGGATAATCTAAAGCAGGCTTTCAAAAGCCTGCTTTTTCTTTTATCTCTTTCTTGACTTTAACGCTATTTTTATTACTATTTAACGAAAAGTTATTTAGAGGAGTGTTTTATGAAAAAGTTATTTATTTCGTTATTCATTTTTTCAATTTTAATCGGCACATCTTGCCGTGCAGAGGTATCTTCTTTCTTAACCAAAGATGAGATTCCTACCGCTTCGGAGTTTCTGCCCTTGCCGCCGGAACCTTCTGATGCCGCTTTCTACAACGATTGGTATCGTTATGAATGGGGCAAAACCATGCGCAACACCGAGCGCGGCAAACAGGCAATAGAAGATGCCAATCACTCTTTGGAATATTTTTACAAAATATATTCTGAGCCTTTTGGTTTGACCATTTCCAAGGAAAACACTCCGGAAATTACAGCTCTTTTAGAGCGTTTGCTCGCAACAACCAAATTGTGCAAAGACAAAGCCAAAAGCCAGTTGATGCGTATCAGACCTTTTGTGCAATTTGCCGAATCTACTCCCGTTCCGCAAGATGAGGAATCACTGAGAACCAACTCTTCTTATCCGTCCGGTCACACAACTATGGGCTGGGGAATTGCTCTTGTTTTGGCCGAAATTAACCCCGCTCGTCAAAATGAAATCTTAAAACGCGGGTTTGAATATGGCGAAAGCCGCGTTATCGTTGGTTTTCACTATCAAAGTGATGTCGATCATGCCCGTATCCTGACTTCTGCGCTCCTAAATCGATTGCACGACAATAATGACTTTATGAAACAGCTTCAAAAAGCCAAAGACGAATTTGCACGCAAAAAGGAACAAATATGAGTTTGGGCAATATAAAAATTATAAAAGCTGAAAAATCTTATATTCCTCAAATGGCAGAGCTTGTTGCTCAAAATCTTGGCACATGCAATATCAAAAACGTTGACGGCGATGTTGTGTCCAGAAATATTGCAGAGCTGACAGATACGCTTAATTTTTACAAAATTGCCGTTGATAAAAATAATTTAGTAATCGGTCTATGCGGCATTGGTCAGGTGAAAGATAATAATGATTATGGCTTAAATATAGGCAAGCACCGCGATGTTTTATATGTTGTTGTCAGCAAAAATTATCAAAGGCAAGGCATCGGCACAATGCTCTTAAAGAATTGTCTGAGAAATATTCACGATTATCCTGTAGTTTATGAGGCTTGGGGAGAACTAAAAAACGGTGATGTTAATTCATATAAAATGCTTGCCAACTGCTCATTTGCTCTTCTTGCTGACCTGGGTACATCTTTTTATCGCGAGCACGGCTATTGCCCATATTGTGTGAATAAAGACAAGAATTGCCATGCCTGTTTTTGCAAAATTTATATTCATAGATAAATCACGAAAAAATTATTCCTTAAAAATAATGCATTAAAATATTGCATTGGACAAAAAATGTGATATAAGAAAACCACAATACAAAATTATTGCACGAATTATCACTAAAATTTATAAAATTATGGAAAAAATAGGAAAAATCCGCGTAATTGTGAAGCAGGGCAATATTGCCCTTGAGGATGTCGATTGCATTGTCGTTCCTCGCACTCAAGATGGTCTTCCTTATGGCGAATTGGCCAATTCTGTCAAATCAGCCGGCATGGAAAAAGGGTTAAAAGCCTACGACGAGCTTGCCTCTCGATTGCCCCTTGCTTTTGGAGAAGAGGCGGTTGTCCCCTCTGGCAAAGAAGGTATTATGCTCTCAAACGTGTCTGTTGTCGGTGTCCACACCAATCAGCGTTTCTACGCAGTTGCCAAAGCTGTTCTGCAGTCGCTCACTTCTGCCGATGCCTTGGGCGCCAAGACAGTCGCCATCCCCGAACTTGGAGCCGGTGATACCGGAAAATTCACTCCCGAACAAGCGGCTCAGGTTGTTCTCTATGGCATTGAGCTTTTTGATACCATTTGTGTAGAAAACACTGTTCAAGAAGTCCGCTTGGTTACCATCGGTTCTGATGATCCGGCACAAAAAGTGCTGGCAGAAAAATCCTATTGCGACCTCCGGCCCAAAAAAGGGCAGAAAAAATTCGACCTTTATGTATGGTTGGACGAAATAAAAGAATACAGAGCTAATTTGCAACGGCAGGGATAACCCTGTCGTTTTTTTTACATAAAAAATCCGCTTTTGAACTTAATCAAAAGCGGAATAAATTTACTCATAGTCATCTAGGGATTCATCTATCATCCCAATGGTGTTGATGAAAAACAGTCCAAACAGCCAGACCACCAGATACCATGCTAGCACGCCGACAACGAGAATCAATGTTCTGGCATGATTTGGCATGCGTAAGCCCAAGAAAATCCATAAGGCTGTTGCCAGTATAACACAGACAAGCCACTCCCAGTTGTAGCAAGTCCATTTTCCTCCTCTGGCATCGAGCGGGGTAAGTTTGATTCCGGCATAAAGCAGGACAATGCCAAAGATGAACATGCC
Source organism: Alphaproteobacteria bacterium (assembly GCA_017650255.1). Lineage (GTDB taxonomy): Bacteria > Pseudomonadota > Alphaproteobacteria > RF32 > CAG-239 > JAFUYI01. Next base: position 5,463 of record JAGCFG010000107.1, read on the forward strand.
TATTCCCCATGTCAAAGGGGTTTGAGCGTTCAGTACCCAAATACTGAATACTGCGGAAAAGAGCAGTGTCAGTACAAACAGCCAAATGTGGCTACGA
>JAGCFG010000108.1 GCA_017650255.1 Alphaproteobacteria bacterium
CTCCTCGTGATGACGATAGGCATAGCAAGACGTCCTTATAATAAAAAACAACGCTTTTCTCTAATTGAGCCTTTTTTCGTATTGTACCCACAAAAAAACTCCCACAAAGGGAGTTTTTAGCTAAAATACAAGCTCATAAATATTAAAATTCAGCACTTTGTATTGCTTAACTTGCTGTCCGGCTTTTACCTTTTTCCAAACCGGATCTTTCTCCGTTACAATAGAAACCACTTCTCCGTGGGCAAAAATCACTTTAACCACGGTTACCTTATGATTACTCGCTCCGGATTTGCCGTTTTTAGAATCATTTTTTCCATTTGCATCAAAAGCATATTTCAAAAAAGATTCCTGCGCATAATCAACCTGAGCCGCCATATCCACATCAATCTCACAGACTTCGCAACTCTCAATCACATAAGTTCCGACTTCTTCCATCGGCATCAGATCATAGCAGCTGACATTATTCGATTGATACTTATAAACCAGAGTTCCTTTAGGATAATTGACCTTCGGATCAAGATAGCACCTGCACTTAGAAGAATAATTCACACCGTTTGGTGTAACAACCCACCACCACTTAGGACAAAACGGATCAACCTTAATGCTCAAAACATCGCCGTTTGACAATTTGATTGTTGAATAATCCCTGTCAAGGTATTCGTCCTTGCCAAACATATTATCAATCCTATGTTTTCCTTTATGGGTGCGGCATTTTTCGACTTTTAGCAACTGCGCATTTGAAAATTGTGCAGCGCAAAACAAAATCAATAATAATACAAATTTTTTCATACATATTTGTTTAAGTGAATAATTATTTTCCACTTGCCGAGATAATATATTTGAAAATTCCTGTCAAGTATTATTAATTGCCGCTGCTATTCGTCTTCATCGAGTTTTGCAAGCTCCTCGACATCCTCGTCATCTACTTCTTGCACCTCAAAGCGGTATGCCCCATTAAACCAGTTACCTAAGTCAATATCTGCACACCGCTTCGAGCAAAAAGGGCGATATTTTGTATCAACAAAACTCTTTTTACAAATTGGACAAGTATATATCTTTTTCAACTCTGCCATTATGCGCCTTTTTCAACCCTGCCGCAACCTTGGCAAGTGGGACATTCGTCAGTCATCAGCTCCATCAGGCTGGGCCTTTTTCTGACACGAACAATCTCAACCAAACCGCCGCGGCTCAGACCGATAACCTTGCTTTTTGCCATATCGATACGCATTCCTTGCTCCAAAATATCGAGCAATGGTTTAATAAACCTAAAATCAGAATGTCCGGCAAAATCAACAACGATTTTTCCACTCAAATTGCGCAAACGTATCTGTCTGACAATCTCAAGTGCCGCCTCCTCATTAATCCTGTTCAAAGATCCACCGCCGGCATCATGTCCGCTGTCAACATCAATGGCAACACAAGCCTTGGTTTCCTCAATCGTCAATCTTCCACCAGACTTCAAATTAACAGTTTTTTCCAAAGCCTCACCAATTGCCTCGTCAACGCCATATTCCTCAAACGGGCTGGCAACAATTTCAAACTCTATCCCAGCCTCAGCAAACTCATCAGCCAAATTGCGGCTGTTGGTTACAACTTTTTTCAACGTTCCCTTATTGAGATAATAAGAAATGTACTCAAGTATCGCATCAGGCTTAACATACAACAGGCACGGAGCTTGCTCATTGCGCGCTTTAACTCTTATGCTTTCAAAAATCTCGCGCAATTTTTTCATCTCCTCAATAACCAACGCCGTATCAACTTTTCCCGCAGCGGTTCTAATTACCCAACCTTCCTGACCGGTAACATTTTCACGAACAGCATCGAGCAGTTCCGAAGCTTTCATCTTGTCATCTATCTTATAAGAAACTTCAACATTCATTCTGTATGGACAATAAACCAAATATTTTCCCACAAACTGAATTGAACGCACCAATTTTGCAGATTTTTCAGCATGTCTTTCTTGGGCAACCTGCACAACTACCGTTTGACCTTCAACCAAATGCGACTCAGTCATGCCGTATTCATCTTCGTTCAAAAAAGCCTCAGCATTTTCGCCGATATTAACAAAAAAACCTTCTTTGTCATGAGCCAATGCAACTTTTTTAGTAATTTTGCCCAAATATACATTGCCACATATAGCCTGATTTCCTTTAATAATCTCAACATCACTAACCTTACCTTCATCAATCAAGGCAATTCCGGTAACATTGCTGTTTTTATCATAAACAATCGTATCAATACTCATTTCACTTAATCCCTATTCCGTTTAACAAATTTCTGGTTTCAAACAAAGGCAAACCCACAATTCCGCTATAAGAGCCGACAATTTTTTGAACATAGGCAGCAAAAGTTCCCTCAATCTTATATCCGGAACAACCTACCCATTCCTCACTGTCTACATAATCTCTTATCTCATTGGCAGTCAATTTTTTTGTAACAACTCTGGAAACAACACATCTTTGCGCAACTCTTCCGCCCTTCTCTATCAAACAAACCGCACTAATCACCCGACAAGCACGGCCGGAAAGCAAGCGCATTGCCGCAGTTTGTTCCTCTTTTGTATGAGCCTTGTGCAAAATTCTCTTTCCGACACAAACAACCGTATCACCCGACAAAATATTTTCATTTGGCATAATTGAAGCCACTTTTTTTGCTTTTTCCAAAGCCATACGTTTCACATAAGCCGTCGGATTTTCATACTTATTAACAGACTCATCAATATCTGCAGGAACAATCTTTTTGGGCTTATAACCTATCTGTGCCAGCAAAGACAGCCTCTGGGGAGAGGCCGAAGCCAATATAAAATCTTGCGTTTCCATGGAACAAAACTATTCTTCGCTGTATGTTTTTTCCATTCTTTCGTGTCTTTCTTGTGCATCCAAACACAAAGTTGCGACCGGTCTTGCTTCCAAACGTTCAATTCCGATAGGCTCTCCGGTTTCTTCACAATAACCATACTCGCCGTCTTCAATTCTCTTCAAAGCGGCATCAATTTTTGCAATCAACTTACGAGCACGGTCTTTTGTACGCAAATCCAGGGCCTTATCTGTCTCCAGCGATGCACGGTCAATATCATCAGGCTGGTTCAAACCGCCTTGACGCAAATCTTCCAAAGTATCAACCGACTGACTTAACAAAGACTTTTTCCAATCCTCTAATTTGCGGCGAAAATATTCCAACTGCATTTCATTCATATACTCTTCATCTTCCGAAGGTTTATAGTCCGGAGGAAGGATAACCGAAGTTTCTACCATTTCACATCTCCTTATCAAATATCATTTATACCAGAATACATATATTTACTACTCATAATCAAGAAAAAAACATCATTTATGCCAATTCTAATAATAATTCCAAGAAACATCATTGCTCGCTGCTGCACAAACCGCATGGGCATCAGCCACGCTCAGCGGCATAACATAACAAGAACTGCTACCGGTTTCACATCTCCACCTCATCTTTTTGGTGCCGACCGACATTTCGTTTAGAGTAACTCTAGGATCAAGCCCCCAATTTTGTGATACCAATTCGGTGCATGCATTTTTAGGCAAGCTCTTAAAAGTAATCACATAATTTGTATCATCTGCAGCCAATGTAACTGTCACTTCACCACCCAATTTGTGATAAAGCTTATTGTTTGAATATCTCATATCAGAAGGTAACAAATGATCATTATGCAACAATGTCAAAGTAAGTCCGGTATATTCCCTTCTCCCGACAAACTTTTTAGCAACAGCATTCTGCACTTCAACAACCTGTTGGCTCACTCTGGTCAACTTATAGCGCAAAATGGCTCTGTCCAAAAGCTTGGTTGCCCCGGCTATCAAAACAGCAACAATAGAGAGAACTCCGAGGATTTCTATCAAAGTTCTTCCTTTTTGGCAGTCAACAATGCGCATATCAATCTCCTTTATTTTATTGTAATTTTTCTTTACTTTTTCAAATAATTGTTTAGATTATAACACAAACCTATAAAGAAAGGATTAAAAAAAATGCATAATTTGATTAAAAACATAACATTTGCTTCCCTCGGCGCTTGCATTACATTTTCTGCCCAAGCCATCGAAAATCAATATAAACCTTATGTCGGTTTAAACTACGCATATACCGGCACCACTGCAAAAAATATGCATTCTCACCACAATGGCTTTTCCGTTCTCTTGGGTTCTGTATACAATCCATATTTCGGCACCGAGCTTTTTTATCAATACGGCGCCAGAGACAACCTTGGTAACAACCTTATTAAAAATACCTCATTCACCGCCTACGGACTTGATACAGTTGCTTATCTTCCGCTCGGTTGCAGCGGTGCCGTTGCACCTCTTGCCACACTCGGCATTGGCGAATATACTCTTAAAAACAAACTCATAACGTCCTTTCACAAAAAAGACCATGGTTACGGCTATCGCTTCGGTGGCGGTTTGAGCTATAATATTGATGAACATTGGGCTGTAAGAGGCATTGCCAGATATATCAAAACCGACAAAATCAAAAATTATAACCACATGAGCGAATATACTCTTGGTCTGAAATACGTATTCTAAAAAATAAAATTTCAAATAAAAAACTCCCCGCGAGCGAGGGGTAAAAACCCGCGGGGAGGCAGTCTCAGGTGGAAATCTATAATTAATCTCCGCTCTCTACCACATCTTCCTCAATCACCATACCATCGGCTGCATTTGTATTACTGCTCGCTGTTGCGCTTGCATTAGTATTACTCTGCATATTGGTCGCAGAATCCGAAGGTGTCTCAACCACATCATATTCTTCTTCCACAACATAAACTCCGTTTATCCCGTCAGAAACAGCACTTTTGATATTGCTGTGATTTTTAGCAATAGCATTGCCTACGCTATATCCCACGATCAACAGCGCTATCAGCATAATTATTGTTGCAAATTTTTTCATATCATTTTCCTCTCAATGTTTTTCATTAACTGCAACAAAAAATATGGGAAGCTTTTTCAGCAATTCAAGTATTACAAAATAACTAAAGGCCCGAGTATTGACCCGAGCCTTTAGGATAAGAAAACCATAAACCTTAGTTCATCTGCTGAATGGTAATTTCAACGCGTCTGTTCTGCGCTCTACCTGCTTCTGTATCATTAGAAGCTATCGGAGATTTTTCGCCCATTGCTCTAACCACCATTCTGTTCTCGGCCACACCACGCAAAGCCAAATAATTAGAAACAGCCAAAGCTCTCTTTGCAGAAAGTTGCATATTATATTCATCAGAACCTACACTATCTGTATGACCGACAACATTTATCAAAGTCTTGTCATATTTTTTCAAAACCAATGCAACCGAGTCCAAAATAGAATTAAATCCGGTCTGGAAAACATCAGAATTTGTAGCAAAAGTAATATTGCTGGGCATAATCAATAAAATCTGTCCGTTATCCAGCTGTTTCAATTGAACACCTGTTCCAGTCAACTTTTGACGTAACTCCCTTGCCTGCACGTCCATATATCCTCCGGTAGCAGCTCCACCCAAAGCACCGACACCTGCACCGATAAGCGCTCCTTTTTGTCCGCCGATCAAAGCACCGACACCTGCACCTAATGCTGTTCCGATTCCTGTTCCCCAAGCTGTTTTAGAAACTTTGCTCTCACCCGTATAAGGATCTGTTGCACAAGCCGAAAGCATACTCAAAGCCAAAGCTGCAATTATAATCTTTTTCATAATAAAAAATCCTTTTCTAATGTTGTCTATCCAGTTCTTCCAAAACCATTTTCTTCAATGTGACATTATCCATCTTACCTGTGGCAAAAACCGGAAGTTTATCCATATGTAAAATGATTCTCGGTAAATAAAGTTCTGACATTCCGTGTTGTTTGATATACTCGTGCAGCCCGTCTTGTGTAACTTTCGGATTATTTGTAACCAAAACAATTTGCTCGCCTTTGCTCTCGTGCGGAGTTGCCACAATGCCGTATTGACAATCATTATCCTCAGCATAAGCATTGCAAACCATCTCATTGACTGCATTAAGCGAAACCATCTCCCCACCGATTTTTGCAAAACGTTTAATTCTGTCTTTAATATAGACAAAGCCGATTTCATCAATATCAACCACATCACCGGTATGATACCATCCGTCTTTAAGAGGCTCTAAAACCCCAGGATTATCAGGCATAATATATCCGAGCATAATATTCGGCCCACGAACAACAAGCTCTCCACCTTTTTCAATCCCCGGAACAGGCTCCACCTTATATTCTATCGCCGGCAAAATTTTGCCGATAGAACCGAAGCGATTAAAAATACTGTTATTTGCGCACAAAACCGGAGAACACTCAGTCGTTCCGTATGCTTCCATAACTTTCACGCCCAAACGCTCCATCCACATATTTCTTGTGTCCGGCTTAACTGCCTCGGCACCGCCATACATAAAGCGCACATTATGAAAATCGAACGGATGCGCAATTCTTCCGTATCCGCGGAAGAAAGTATCCGTACTGAACATAATTGTCGCACCAATCTCATAAACCAGCTCGGCAATAACACGATAGTGCAGCGGCGAAGGATACAAAAATACCTTTGCTCCCTCAAAAACCGGAAACAGTGTTCCGACCACCAAACCGAAACTGTGAAACATCGGCAAAGCATTAAAGACAATATCTTTCTTATTAACCGTCTCCAACGCCGAAATTTGTTTGATATTGGATATAATATTTGCATGGCTCAGCACAACCGCTTTCGGCGCCCCCTCCGAACCTGAGGTAAACAAAATAACCGCCTTACGACTGCCGCCGCGTTTATGCGGAACTCGTTTTATCTTATAACGCAGAAAAGCATTGATTTTTTCCCACAAACTAATCTCTTTTGCCAGTTTTTCCAAATAAAAAACCTTAATCCCGTTTTTCTCAAGCTCAGAGATAACATCTTCCATCTTTGCTGTTTTTACAAACATCATCGATGTAATAACTTTTTTAACCTGTGCGGTCTTGCACATTGAGAGCATATTGTTTGCCCCCAAAGAAAAGTTCAGCATAACCGGAATTCGCGAATATGCGGTCAACCCGAAAAATGTGCAGATTGTAGCCAAAGCATTCGGCAGCAAAATAGCGACATGCTCTTCCGGTGCGGTTCTGCGCTTAAAATATTTTCCAACAACAAAAGACTTAATAATAACGTCTCGATAAGAGTTCGGTTTGCGCTGAATATCCTCAAAAAACTTCGGACGGCGGAAAAATCCTTTTTTTGCATGAACTTTTGCCGCCTTCATCAACATTGCAAACAAAGATATATCGGGATTATAATTAATTTCAAATCCCATATCGCGCAAAATCATATAAACTTCATTACTGATGTGGTCACGTTGACGACGCAACTCATCTTTCAACTTAAACGGACGCGGTTTTCCGACAACCACTCTGATTTTCGGCAAAGGTCTGTGCGGCAATTTTCCTGCTGTTTTTGAAAAATATCCGTATTGCGGTCCGTCAATCCAAACCGGAATAAGCGGAGCCTTAGACTTATCCGCAACCAAGCCCGGAGCCTCGTATATTTTCATCAAACCGCCGGTTTCGGTAATTCTTCCCTCGGCAAAAATCATACACAAGCGACCGCTGTCAACTTTTGCAATAAGCTCCTTAATATCCGTCGGCTCAATCGGATTAAACGGCATAACATCTGCCGTCCGCATCAAAAAGCGAATTACCCTGCTGCGATACAAATGCCCGTTCAAAGCAAAAACCGGATCACCGGGCAAAAAAGCAAACAATATCAAAGGGTCAAGATAAGATACATGGTTAGAAACATAAACACCCTTTTTCGGCAGTTTATCTTCGTCAAAATCAATCAAACATCTCACTTTCATCAAAGTAAAGAAAGTCCGCAAACAAAATCTTACAAAATTTCGCAAATTATTAGTCTCCGTTTATTAAAACTTGCAAATAATTTACTATTTGCATACCCAAATTGTAAAGAAAAATTTATTTTGCCATTATTTCAACACCTCAATATTAAGTGCAACATATTGATTTTACTACATAATGTCCCATAAAAAATTAAGGGGATAAATTTTTTACTTGATTTTAAATTTTAATTTGCTAAAAAATTGCCCGATATAACATTTTGTTTCAATTTATTACAAACGGCAACATAATCAATAATATAACATACAAAACAGCCGTTATTCACTATAAAATGTTATTTTGGTTCAACTTTTTAAACTGAAAATTTCAATGAAAAAACTTATAACTATGACCGCTCTCGCAGTGGTTTTAACCTGTTCTGAGGCAAACGCTTCGGGATTCTATTTGAAAGAACAATCAGCCGCCGCCCAAGGCAACGCCTATGCAGGTGCCACAGCCGGAGCTGAAGATATTTCTTATTCCTATTTCAACCCTGCCGCACTTGCATATCACGGCGGCACAAATGTAGAGCTCGGCGGCACTTGGATTTCTCCGACCTCCACTGCAAAAAATGCCAACAACGGCTTTGGCGACCACAACGATTATATGGGCAACATTGTTCATGCAGCAGCCTCTCCGCAGGCCTATTTTTCACACCAAATAAACGACCAATTCACCGCGGGTATTTCTCTAAATACACCTTTTGGTATGATTACAAAATATGCCGACGACTGGGCAGGACGCAACCACGGCACCTTGTCAAAAATTATCAGTGCCACTTTCACCCCTATGCTTGCCTACAAATACAATGACCAACTCTCATTCGGTGCCGGCATTCCCGTTCAATATATCAAAGCCCAATTGCGCAACAGCGTTATTGCCGGACAAAACCCGCAAACAGGTGCTTTGATTGAAGATAAATCAACGGTTAAAGGCGACACAGTCGATGTCGGTTACCAACTCGGCACAATCTATGAGCCAATCAAAGGTACTCGCTTTGGTGCCGGCTATCGTAGCAAAATCAAACACAAAATCAAAGGCGATATCGAGTTTGACACTCTGCTTTCCCAAATGAACCAAGACGTTTCTGCTCGTTTGACAACTCCGGCAACTTTGAACATCGGTGCATATCACCAAATCAATGCCGATTGGGCCGTCATGGCAGAATATAGCCGTGTTTATTGGTCAAGCTTTGACAAATTGGAAATTAAAGGCAATACCGTAGACAGTGTCACCGAAGAAAAATGGCGCGATACCGATTTTTATGCTTTGGGCGTCAGCAAACAGCTTGACGAACAATGGAAATTGCGCTTGGGCGTCGCCTATGAAAAAAGCGCAGTCGGTGACGAATATCGCACTCCGCGTATTCCGGACAGCGACCGCACATGGTATTCCGCAGGTTTGGAATATAAGTATAACGAGCATTTGACTTTCAATGTCGGCTACACTCATATTTCTGCCGAAAGTGCAAAAGTCAATCTTCGCGGCGACCACGCCGGCGACGACAGACGCGGTTCTTTGAGTGCCGATTACAGCAACAAAA
>JAGCFG010000012.1 GCA_017650255.1 Alphaproteobacteria bacterium
AAAAATTGCCTCCGAAAATCGCTTTTTTCACCCGAATCCTCATATTTAAAAAAATGCGATTTTTAGCGATTTTTGCCCATTTTTTACTCATTTTTTGATAAAAATGCACATTTTTTGCATATTTTTGTTGTTTTAAATTTTTAATGAGTTAAACTCTCGGCAGATTTTGTTTTTTAATTTTTAAAGAGGAATTTTATGTCAAATTCTATAGATACAAAAATCGTCAGCAAATTGGCCGAAATTTTGAACAGAAACGGCCTGTCCGAGCTTGAGTACGAAACCGAAAATTGTCGCGTTTCTTTGAGCAAAACATGCTGTTCTCAGCCGGTTTCCATACAACCTGCCGCACAAATTGTCGAAACACCCGTTGTTTCTGCTCCGGCACCTGTTGCCACCCCTGCTACGGAAGACGACATCTCTTCTCTTGCCGGTTGTGTAAAATCGCCAATGGTCGGTGTTGTATATCTCTCGAGCGACCCCGGCTCACCAAACTATGTCAAAATCGGTGACATGGTCAGCCAAGGCGACACGGTTTGCCTAATCGAGGCAATGAAAACTTTCAACCCCGTAAAAGCCCACACCGGCGGACGAGTCACCAAAATTTTGGTAGAAAGCGGTGACCCCGTAGAATATGGCGAACCCTTAGTTGTTATAGAATAATTAAAAACGAGATTTTATCATGTTTGAAAAAGTTTTAATTGCCAACCGCGGAGAAGTTGCCCTGCGTATCCATCGTGCCTGCCGCGAAATGGGCATTCGCACCGTTGCAGTCCACTCCGAAGCCGACGCCAAAGCTATGCACGTAAGACTTGCAGACGAGGCCGTTTGCATCGGACCTTCTCGCTCCTCCGAATCATATTTGAACAAATCGGCAATTATCTCTGCCGCTCTATTAACCGGTGCCGACGCCATTCACCCCGGTTTCGGTTTTCTGTCAGAAAATGCCGACTTTGCCGAAATGGTCGAATCTCACGGCATAACCTTTATTGGCCCGACTGCTGAGCAAATGCGCAAAATGGGCGACAAAATCACCGCCAGACAAGCAGCAATCGAGGCCGGACTACCCGTAACCCCGGGCTCTCCGTCTTTGGACACTGTAGAAGATGCCAAAACTTGGGCTCAAAAAATCGGCTACCCCGTTATTATAAAAGCAAAAGACGGCGGCGGCGGCAAGGGCATGAAAATCGCCTATGACGAAAGCGATATCGAAGAAGCCTATACCATGGCAAGAGCCGAAGCAAAAGCATCTTTTCCCAGCGATGTCGTATATATGGAAAAATATTTGCAAAATCCCCGTCATATCGAAATTCAAATTTTGGCTGACAAATACGGCAATGTTGTTCATTTGGGCGAAAGAGACTGCTCCATTCAGCGCAACAACCAAAAGCTGATAGAAGAAAGCCCTTCTCCCGCTTTGAACCAAGCCCAAAGAGAAGAAATCGGCGAAATTGTTCGCAAAGCCATTGCCAAAATCGGCTATTTTAACGCCGGAACATTAGAGTTTTTGTTTGAAGACGGCAAATTTTACTTTTTGGAGATGAATACTCGCCTACAAGTAGAACACCCTGTTACCGAAGCCGTCAGCGGCATTGACATTGTCCGCGAACAAATCCGCATTGCAAGTGGTGCCGCTCTTGGCTATGAGCAAAAAGACATCGAATTTCACGGTCACGCCATTGAGTGCCGTATAAACGCTGAAGATCCGGAAACTTTTGCGCCCTGCCCCGGTACCATCACCGAATGGCACGCCCCAGGCGGACTTGGCGTGAGAGTTGACTCGGAAATATATTCCGGCTACTCAATTCCACCCTTTTATGACAGCATGATAGCAAAACTCATCGTCCACGGCAAAACCCGCAACTCAGCTTTGATGCGCCTGCGCCGTGCCTTGGAAGAGTTTGTAATCGACGGTGTTTCCACAACCATTCCTCTGCAACAGGAAATTATCTCCCAAGCCGAATTTATCGACGGTATGTATAATATCCATTGGCTCGAGGAATATATGCGCAAACGCAACCAAAATCTGTAAAAAAGTGGCAAAAAACAAAACTGCAATTGGCGCGACTCGCAAAATATCGTGTTGCCGATACTCGAACTCGCCCGAAAACTGCGCCTTTCAAACGAAATAACACTTCTTTTATATTTTTTGTCAACTATCCGTTAGGAATCGTGGTCTCAAAAATTTCTGTCATGTAACACGTTGAAAAATCGATTTTTTTATATTAATTCCTCTGAAGAGGAAATTTAATAATTGACAAAAAACACATTAGATGATAGTATCAGAATGTTAATTATTTTGTAAAATATAAGAGATTGAAATGGTAAAAACAAACGAAAATAACTCATATCGCCGCGGACAAGAGCTTTTGGACCAAGGCTTTTATAAAGATGCAATAGAGCAATTTGACAAGGCTATTGCCGAACAACCAGACTTTTGGAAAGCCATAAATTCCAAAGGTTTTGCGTTGCAAAAACTCAGCAGATATACCGAAGCTGTCGAATGTTTTGATAAAGCTTTGGAAAAAAATCCCCAATCAGTAGAAATCATCAACAATAAAGGTGTTACTCTTTCTATGAGAGGCCTTTACAAAGATGCTATTGCACAATTTGATTTGGCAATTTCCATTGACCCCACATCACTTGAAGCCCTGAACGGCAAAGCTATTGCCCTGCAGCACATGTATCTGTATAAAGAGGCTTTAGATGTTTTGGAACAGGCCATAAAAATTGACCCGCAATATTCGCAAACACTGTTGAGCATCGCAGTAACTCTGCAAAAACTCAAACAATTTGAAAGAGCCATTTCTTTCTTCAAAAAAGTGCTCTCAGTTGACAAAACCAACATAAAAGCATGGAACGGCATCGGCGTTACCTATCAGCTTATGGGCGACAATGCCTCAGCACTAAAATGTTTTACAAAAATTCTCAACATCAACAGCCGCGAAATTCAGGCCTGGATTAGCATCGGCTTTGTTTATCAAAAAATGATGAAGTTTTCTGATGCTCTTAAATGCTACAAAAAAGCACTGACCATCAACGAAGGACGCTATCACCACAAACTGTACGACGGCATGGCAAGTTGTTTAACCAAATTGTCCGAATTCGACCAAGCCGTTGAAGTTTATAAACAAATTTTCAATGTAGAAGAAGGCAAAAAGAAATGGGATGCCCAACGTTCAATCAAATTTGTGGGCAAGCTAAAACGCAAA
>JAGCFG010000109.1 GCA_017650255.1 Alphaproteobacteria bacterium
CTCAACCTGATTGTTCTCATCAGGACAGAAGAGATTTCATTGGAACTTGATGACAATTTGCTGGCCTATGCCATGGCAAAGGATTGGGTAAGATGGATAGAAAATCCAACTGCCCCCGACTGTCCTCAGATGGCGAAAGATATGAATCTTGCGCCAGTAAAAGAGCTCTTTCAGCACTTTATCGAACAGGTCGAGCGAGTGTTGAAGAAAATGGACCTTCCTCTTGCTATGCTCTTTACAACCTTTGACTCCAACTGGAAGAACTGGGCGAAGGCCAACAACAAAGGAGTGGCAGAATTGGCGAAGGCCCATTTGCACGCTTTCAACACAGTGGCGGAGTTCTTTTACCAAATAGGCCAACCTTGTTTTAAGGATATCTTGGAAGAGAAAGGTCTTCTGGAAGACGACGACAAGGAAGCCAACGACGAAGAAGCCCAAAATGATGCCGACGGAGAAGCCAAATAGCCTCTCCTACAGAAAACGAAAAAGCCTCACAGATCAATGTGGGGCTTTTTTGTTTTGGGATAAACAGCTTATTCAAGTTGGCCGCCGGACATCACGCAACAAAATGGAATAATCCGCTTGTTCACATCTTTTACACAGGCAACATCCTTACATTTTTTTTGATTTAAGGCGTTTTCATAGCAAGACATTATATCTTTCATATTTTTGTTCATTTCGGCCTTGTAACAACTTTTTTTGCTTGCGGTTGTCCAGCGGCAAACAATGCCGTCAATCGTTGTGCTGCCCATTTCATAAGGACCGGCGGCATTGGCAAGATTTGCGACGAACAAAATACCTGAAAAAAGTATAATAACTGCAAAAATTTTCATATCAGTTTCCTTTACCTGTTGTTTAGTCTGTAATGCTCTTTCCTGCTTTTTGCTGAGGAGGAGAGATTTTAGCCCTGAGGGGATAGTAACGGCAAAAACATTAAAATATGGTTTATGTTGCTATATTTCGGGGTTTTAGTCAAATTTCAGACACAGATGAATATGGAATGCATTGTTCATGCCGAGCTTTTTTTATGTTATCAATTATTGCTCGGATTTGGGCTTGTAACGTCAATTTCATCTTCAAGATATATTTTGTTACCCTCTTCGCTTTTTCCGGTATCATACCCCAGATAATACGGGATATCAAAAATCGGCAATTTTCTCCGGATCTGTTGTTTTGTTAATTTTTTCACGAAGTTTCGCTATCTTTTCCCGGTTGCGAATTATGCTTTTGTAATCGTATTTTATATCGTTCGATCTGTATTTTTTGCCATTTTCTTCAATTTTTTGAAATGACTTTTTGAGTTCGGCTACTTGTTCCAACTCTTTTTTGCGGCTGCAGCTATTTTTTGTGCTTCTTCAGAATTTTTTCTTGCTTCTTCAAATTTTTTCACATTTTCTTCGCCTTTTGCCATTGTTTCTTCTCTAGCGTTGGCTGGCGTCCGAATTCCACAAGCCATTTTTCTGCTAATTTGCGTTCTTGTGGAGACATCTGCATATTCGGCAACATTTTTGTAATTTTTGTCAAATTTTAATTGTGAGGTTACCTTTTGCGGTTTTTGTAAATTTGCAAAAATGTCCAGCCGAAGAGTATGATATTTGCTATCGCCGAAGGATATGCCTGAACATATAGATTATGAACAAACCAGAGAAGCATGTTAATTGATAATGACCAACGCATTTGCTGGTCGTTTTTGGTGATGTAGATGCAAATTGTGTAGCTTGCCGAGGCAATTATCGGCAGCCAACCGATGGCTCCGAGATTGTTGGCGTATAGTCCGATGATTATGCTGATTATGACCAGAAAAATCGTTATATTCTTCGTCAGTTTGTCTTTGTACGAAAGGATGTTGCGAATTAGGCAGGCTATGGCGATGACAAGAGCGGCATAAGCAGAAAGGGCAATGTTGGCAACAATGCCAAACAAAGTGTCGCCGATTTGCCAATACATAAAATCTGTTTTGCTTTTCTTAACTGCGGATACGGCAATGCAGATTGCGGAAAGCAGCGAAAATATGTTGCCGACGATTAAGTATGTTTGCATAAAAATTACCTCCGCACAATTTTTACTCGCGCAAATTGAAAAAGTAAATAGTTTTATACAGAATATCGGCAGATATGAAGCAAATTGCAGAAAGTATTGGAAAAACAGCAAAAAGATATTGAAAAATTACCGGATTGTTTTATAACCTAACCGAAAGTTTATAGGAGGTTATACTATGAAAAAAATTTTAATTTCTCTCGGACTTGCTTTTGCACTTTCTGCCTGCACTGCCGACCACGTTATTCGTTTTAATATGGACCAACAGCCAAATATTAAGACCGCACCGGCTTATGAAGGCAGAAGCCATTTCTTCCTTTGGGGAATGGGACAAAAGAAAAATTATAATCTGACAAATGTATGCCAAGGAAGAGGCATTAGTGCCGTGGAAAACAACTGGACATTGTATGATTCTTTAATGGGCGGTTTGACCATGGGAATTTATGCACCGGAAAGCTATGCAATTTATTGCAAATAGTTCTACAGCCTGTTTTTTGAGAGCATAGCAATTATTGTTATGCTCTTTTTTTGTCCTCTTGCAGGTTTTTGCCGGCGGCTTTTAGTACTTTTATATCAGAGCGAAATTCAAAAATGAGTATAATCTGCCAAAACAGAAAGATTGCTGTTACGATATCGTCACACATACGGTTTTCAATAATATCTATAAGCGCAAAAATATAGCCTTGTTCCGTTGTTACAAAAAGCATTGCTGTTTCCCACGCAAACATGGAAAATCGTTTATCGATAATCGGAATTAAGTAATTGTTTTCATCATATACAATATTGTGGATGCGTTTTGTTTTGTATGAAAAATGTTTGAGGAAAAATACAAAGACGCAAATAAAAATTTGCAACAACAGGTTTGCCCAAATCCATTCTTTTTCGCAGATATTGTTGGGAGTGCCGGAAAAATCATAATCATATTTGACCATATTGGGAATAGAATCCCAATATATGTAATAAATTGCGACCTCTATGATTAGCACGGAAAAAGTTAGGATAATTGATAAATTGGTTCTAAAGTTTATTCCTTTTAGGGTGTTTCCGGATATAAACATTTTTATAAATTGTATAATTGAAGACATATTTTCTCCTGTTTAATATGATTTATGCGCATATTATTTTATAAAAAATTAAAAAACAAGAGATTTAGAATACAATCAAAAAAACACCTCAAGAGGTGCTTTTTAATAAATGGGGTGCTAGACGACAGTGCTACGCGTTTCGAACTTTGCTTGAAAACCGGCGCTCAAGGCCTCGGACACTTTCGATTTTTGAAAATTTGTATAGAAGTCCACATGCTTAAAACAGTATCTGTTAGTGCAGACGGATATGCCTGAACATAAATATCATGAATGAACCATAAAATTAAATTTAAAACCAGTGCCCAACGCATTTGTTGTTCGTTTTTGGTTGTATACATAAAAATGGTATAACTCACGGAGGCAATAATAGGTAACAAACCGATTATACCTCGGTTGTTTGCGTATAATCCCGCAACAATACATAAAATCAACAAAATCCATGTCAGATTCTTGGTCAATTTGCCTTTGTAGGCCAAAATATTGCGGATTAATGAAACTGAATTAGTAGTTAATGCAGAATAGGTATAAAGGGCAATGTTTGACAAAATGCAAAATATAACATCTATAACCTGCCACCAAATCAAATCGTTTTTATTCTTCTTGAGTACAGATATTGCAATGCAGATAGCTGACAATAAAGAGAATAAATTGCCTAAAATTAGATATGTCTGCATAAAATTAACCTCTTAACAGCTTTTTTATGGGGGATATTTTTGTTCTCAAAAATCCGGAGCATGAATAGGCTAATATATAAACGTTAAAAAAAATAAAA
>JAGCFG010000110.1 GCA_017650255.1 Alphaproteobacteria bacterium
AAATTATATAAACTCTTTTGAAAAAACAATATATTACAAGCTGCAGAAAAAATGCAGCAAAACATATCTTTCATATTCTTTCGACAACCAAGAATACAAATTAATAAGAATATTCCAATTCCTAGCTCAATCAGAGCAACTAAAAGCGGGAGCTTATGCCTGCAATCCGTCTAATCAAGACACTAATGCATGTTTGGAAAACATAGAGATTATATAATCATTCTCTTTCCCGTATGATCAGGCGGGGATATAATGCCATCCTCCTCCATCCTTTCAATGAGCAATGCGGCACGATTATATCCGATACGCAAGCGACGCTGTACATAGCTTATGGATGTCTTTTTATCGTTTCTCACAATCTCAACTGCCTGCGAATATAAATCTTCATCATTGCCTGCAGCATTCCCCATAGAAGTTTTATCAAAAACTGCGCCGTTATCCTTTGTATTCAACTCTCCTTCGGTAATACCCTCAACATATTCCGGCTTACTCTGCGACTTCAAATACTCAACAACAGCCTCGACTTCGCGGTCTTCCACAAAAGTTCCGTGAACACGGATGGGCCTTTGTCCTGCTGGCATATATAACATATCACCCTTACCCAGCAGCTGTTCTGCACCTTGTTCTCCCAAAATGGTTCTACTGTCAATTTTAGAAGTAACTTGAAAACTTATTCTTGTCGGGAAGTTTGCTTTTATAACACCGGTAATAACATCAACAGAAGGTCTTTGCGTTGATAATATGAGGTGAATTCCGGCCGCACGCGCCATTTGTGCCAAGCGCTGAATGGCTGCTTCAACTTCTTTTCCAGCCACAAGCATTAAATCTGCCATTTCATCAACAACAATCACAATATAGGGTAGGGGAGTAAGATCAATTTCTTGTTGCTCATAAATAGGTGCACCCGTCTCCATATCAAAACCTGTCTGTACTGTTCTGACAGGTTTTTCACTGCTGTTTCGCAACTCCTCCAAACGCTTATTATAGCCGGCAATATTGCGAACATTGAGTTGTGCCATGGCACGATATCTGTCTTCCATCTGTGCAACGGCCCACTTCAATCCCAAAACAGCTTTTGCAGGATCAGTAATAACCGGTGTCAATAAATGAGGAATTCCATTATATACTGAAAATTCCAACATTTTTGGGTCAATCATTATCAATTTACATTCAGCCGGGCTCATACGATACAACAAGGATAAAATCATAGAATTCATACCGACTGACTTTCCTGAACCGGTAGTTCCTGCAACCAACAAGTGTGGCATTTTTGACAAGTCGGCATAAACATTTTCTCCACCAATATCTTTTCCCAAAACTACATTTAATGAATATTTGGTGTTCTTAAAGCCATCGCCTTCAAATAAATCTCTCAACCATACAGTTTCGCGGGTACTATTTGGAAGCTCAATGCCGATAGTATTTTTACCCGAAACAACAGCAATACGAACAGATACTGCTGACATTGAACGCGCAATATCATCAGAAAGTCCTATAACTCTGGCCGTTTTTGTTCCCGGAGCAGGTTCTAGTTCATAAAGAGTAACAACCGGTCCCGGTCTTATTTTGACAATTTTGCCATTAACACCAAACTCTTGCAAAACTGTTTCCAACTTCTTTGCAATTGTTTCCAACTCTTTATCGCTAATCTTTCCCACATTATTATTCGAAGGCTTTGAAAGCAAATCAATACTTGGGCAAATATATCCCGAAACATCGCTCTGCTTTTTAGAGTTCTTTCCTGTTTTAGCGGAAGTTTTATTCTTTTCTTCTATAGTTGCTTTAATTTTTGGCTCTTTGATAATAGGAACAATATTATCTTCTTTCCTTTCAATATCCGTCATTGTAAATACTGGCTCTTTCTTTTCTTGTTTTGGCGCAGGAGTAAGTTTTATTGTTCGCATTTTTCTGAACAAGGCTTTAATAAACATAAAGAAGGCCTTTATACTCTTGAGAACAAAGAAAATCAAATTAGCAAAACCTGATGCCCACGAAACAAGTTTGATTCCCGCAGCATAATTCAACAAGCAAAAACCGCAAATTGCCGCAACAGACGTAATTAGCTCCGCTTCATAAGCAAAATTAGGCATATACATGGTCAAATATTTGTTCAAAAATCTGCCCGCTACTCCTCCAGCGGAAAAATAGTTCAAAAACAAAGAAAAAAATCCCATGCCTAAAATCCAGGCAAAGAAGCGCAACCACATATTTTTCAATGGATTGAGCAGGCATAAAAAAGCACCCCATGAGCAAATAACTAATAAGTACACATAAGCTGCAATACCGAATGTTGTTACCAAAAAATCTGCACTGTTCGCTCCAAAATGACCGAGTTCATTGCTTATCGATGCACCTGCATAATTCAAAGAATTATCCGTGCTGGAATAGCAACACAGCGCCATCCAAAATGTAATACATAACAAAATCAGAGCCAGACCATAAATGCGACGGCTTATTTTGTAATAAATCGTTGTTTTCTTTTGTTTTTTAGCCATATCAATTTCATCAAAAAGTTATTTATACCAATCTAGCCACACATTATACGCCAAAGAATCTTTATCGTTGGTTAACAAAAGATTTTAACTTGACTTTTTGGCATTTTTAATGTGTAAACAAACGTAATGTTTAATAAAACGAAGAGGTTTTTATGAAAAACGCTTTTGTTTTTCCAGGGCAAGGATCACAGTTTGTCGGCATGGGCAAAGATATTGCCGACAATTTTGCCTCAGCAAGAGAAGTGTTTCAAGAGGTTGATGATACACTAAACCAAAATCTTTTTGCCTTAATGACAAACGGCCCTGATTATGAATTGACCATGACCATAAACGCACAGCCTGCACTTATGGCTGTTTCCATGGCTGTTGTTCGCGTTTTGGAAAAAGAATTCGGTATAAATTTGCAAGAAAAAGCAACTTTTGTTGCCGGCCACTCCTTAGGTGAATATTCTGCCGCATGCGCCGCCGGTGTTTTTTCTCTTTCTGACACGGCAGGACTTTTGCGCACAAGGGGCGATGCTATGCAAAAAGCTGTACCTTTAGGTGTTGGCGGTATGGTCGCAGTTATGGGAATGTCGTTTAACGACGTTCAAGCTTTGGTTGAAGCATGTGAAGATAAAGATAACATATGTGTCGCCGCCAATGACAATGCAGAAGGACAAGTGGTTTTGTCCGGACATATGACAGCCATTGATAAAGCTGTAGAAATAGCTGCCGAATTTGGTGCAAAACGTTGCATAAAGTTGCCGGTCAGCGCTCCTTTTCACAGCCCGCTGATGAACCCTGCAGCCGAAGTTATGGCCAGAACTTTTATGAAGATACAGGCGCAAGATGCACAGATCCCTCTTATATCAAACGTATTGGCTTATCCGATAACTGATTCAAAAGAGATTATCAAGCGCCTTGTAGAACAGGTCACGGGCTCTGTCCGCTGGCGCGAAACAATAGCTTATATGCACAACGAAAATATTACCGATATATACGAACTCGGAGCCGGAAAAGTTTTGTCAGGAATGATAAAGCGCGGTTACAAAGATATTAATACTTCTTCTGTATGCAGTCCCGCAGAAATTGAAGAATTAGCCAACAATTTATAACAACAAAGGAGAAAGAAATGTTTGAACTCAAAGATAAAGTTGCCCTCATAACAGGAGCTAACGGCGGTCTTGGTGATAAAATTGCTCGTACACTCCACGCACAGGGTGCCACTTTGGCACTTACCGATTGCCGTACCAACAACATGGAAAAGCTAAAAGAAGAGCTTGGCGACAGAGTAGAAATTTATACTGCTGACCTGACCAATTCTGAGTCTATTACCCAACTGGTAAAAGATGTAGAAGAAAAATTCGGTCGCATAGATATTTTGGTCAACAACGCCGGATTAACGAAAGACAATTTGTTTATCCGTATGAGTGATGAAGATTGGCAACTGGTTTTGGATGTCAATTTAAGTGCCGGTTTCAAACTGGCAAAAGCTGCGGTTCGTGGTATGATGAAACGTCGTTTCGGTCGCATTATTGGTATTGCTTCTGTTGTCGGAGTTATGGGCAATGCCGGACAGGCCAACTATGCTGCCTCAAAAGCCGGAATGATTGCCATGAATAAGAGCCTTGCACAAGAAGTCGGTTCAAGAGGCATTACTGTCAACTCAATTGCTCCCGGCTTTATTCGCACCCCAATGACAGATGTTTTGCCCGATGATGTCAAGGCTGCTTTGCTTGCAAAAATTCCGGAGGCAAAACTCGGAGAAGCACAAGACATTGCCAATGTTGTAGTCTTTTTGGCCAGTGATGAAGCTCAATATATTACCGGTCAAACAATTAATATCAATGGCGGAATGGCAATGATATAATCTTAAAAGAACACTAAAATAAAGTCTCCGTCAAAAGCAAACTGACGGAGATTTTTTGTTGTGGAAATTATCGCATTTTAATCGCCGTTTTGGGGCATACATGCGAGCAAAGAGAACATCCAACACACTTGTTCAAATCGACAGCAATATGCCCGTTTTCAAGCCGCAAAGCGCTATGTTCGGACTCATCGCAAATCATAACGCATTTTCCGCATTTTATGCATAACTCGTCATTAATCCGCGGATAAACCTGTCTTGACTTATCAAGTGTTTTGTGTGTTATCAACTTATCGATAGCCTTGTTTTTCAAATCCATAGGACTTTCAAAACCTTTGTCTTCCAAATAAGCCAGCAATCCGTTTTTCATTTGCTCAATAATTTTGTAGCCGTTTATCATAACTTCTGTGCAAACCTGAACCGCATCGGCACCGACAGCCATATATTCTGCCGCATCACGCCAATTTGAAATTCCGCCGATTCCCAAAATCGGCAACTTGCTGTTTTGGCGAACTTGTGCCACGCAACGCAATCCGATAGGCTTTACTGCCATTCCGGAATATCCTCCGAAAGTGGATTGTTCGTTAACATTCGGCATTGGTTCAAAACTGTCCAGATCTATTCCCATCAAAGATTGCACGGTATTAATAGCTGCAAAACCGCTTGCACCTGCTTTTTCTACTGCCTCAGCAATTTCTACAATATTCGTAACATTTGGCGACAATTTTACAAAAACAGGTTTTTCCGCGACTTCCATAACCCATTGCGTAATCATTGCCGATATTTCCGGACTAGTTCCTATAGCCATTCCTATACCTTTTTCCGGCATTCCATGCGGGCATGAAAAGTTCAGTTCAAAAGCATCAATTCCCGACCGATTAAAAGTTACAACAAGTTTTTGCCATTCCTCTTTAACCACGGGAGCCATAATGCTGGCAATTTGCACCTTTGTCGGGTGTTTTTGCTTCAAATACTTAATTCCGTCCAGCCATTGTTGAACAGTCAAATGGCTCAACAGTTCAATATTTTCAAATCCGCAAACCTTGCCGCCCGATTTCCATGTGGCATAACGTTGACTTGCCTCAACCATCTCCAGATTGTCAGGTGTAATTGTTTTTAGTGCGGCACCTCCCCAGCCGAGAGAAAAAGCCTTATCAATACTCTCAATTTTTGCCGTCGGCGGAGCCGAAGCCAAAATAAAAGGGTTTTCAAAATCAATACCCAAAATGCTAGTTTTCAATGTTGCCATAAAATCTCTCCAAAAATAAACATTGCCGCATAACCTACAGGAAAAAAGTTAAATTTCTCATAATATAAAACATTGCCAACAGGCAAAATTTATGCTACAAAATGCAATTATGCAAGAAAAAATGCTTTTTGACATAAATGAAATCACGCAAAATCCTGCCTTGGAAAAACTTGCCGGCGGCAAAGCCTGCGGCTTGGCACAAAGTTTAGATTTTGCCGAAGAACTGCAAAAATTTGGCATAGATGTCAGTGTGCCGAAAACTTTTGTGCTGTCAAACGAGTGCTATCAAGAATATTTGAAAGAAAATCGTGTGCCTAACAGAACTTTGGTCGCCGCTGTCAAAGCAATGCATGCAGCCGGAGGAACAGTTGCCGTCAGATCATCGGCAGATATCGAAGATGGCTCCGATAAAAGTTATTCCGGTGAATTTGAAAGTGTTTTGAATGTTTCTACAGTAGAAGAAATGCGCCAAGCATTGCAAACTGTCTATCAATCCGCCGAAAATGTTGTTCTGGAAAATGGCAAAATGCCAAAGATGTCAGTCGTAATACAGCAAATGATTTCAAATCCTGATTATGCCGGTGTTGCATATAGCCAAGACTTTGACGGCGACCCTTTTGTTGTCGTCAACCGAACAAAAGGAAAAACGGCAGAAAAATTGGTGCAAGCGGAAGAAGAGGGCGAAATTATCAAAATTTCCAAATATGTCAGAAAAGATGCTTTTGGAGATAAAGGAATTGGCGTATTAACTCCGGAGGCTTATGCAAACTTTAATCCACGTTACCATTTTGTTTCTCTCCGCATAGATTATAAAGGTGAACAAATTCAAGCTTGGGCATATAAAAAAGCGGTTGATGAACGTTTCGGAAAAGAAGTTTTGCCACTTGTTGCCGCGATAAACCATTTGGAAGCCAAGCAAGGTCACCCGATAGATATGGAATTTGCCACAAAGGGTGGCAAGATATATATTCTGCAGCAACGCCCGTATTTGATGAAGCAAAATTTTGTTGTAAAAACACTCCCAAATGGCGATATTGTGGGGTATAATGCAGATTCTCCGATAATTACTTCTGAAATGATCGATTTTAATAGTCCTGTATTCGAACAAAAATATAATAAAGAAGCAAATATGTTTGATTTGTCGGGATATATTTATTGCAGTGTGCCCTGTGCTCCTTCTCGAAATAAGTGGTTTTTAAATGCAAAACATTTTGCTTATTACGGAGGGCTAAAAGCCGATTTAATCGTTGATAACTATGGATATATGCGCACGGCATTATATGGGCACCATGGAAATATGTTCAGAGAAAATGGCCAACCCTTTTGGATTTCTGCAAAAGGCAATGCTCTTCAAGGGATAAAATCCGGTGAAAAAGTCAAAATAGACCTCTCTCAAGGAACATTTGAAAAACTTCCAAGCAATAATATGCAATTTTTCTCTCATAAAAACAGTTTGACTTATGCTTAAAATTATGCTATACATAGCACCATGTTAAACGAAGAAGGACATATTTTCAAATTATCGCAACAGAACTTGAATGAAAGTTCTGCATTTTCTCGTACGCTTATAACCTTTACCGCAACCACCACCGCTTAGGCGGTGATATTTCTTATTTTCTCTGGATTTACATCCATACAAGCAATTTTAAGTTAACAGTTTTAATAAAGTAAAGGTTAAAAAAATGAATAATATTAATGAAAAACAAAATATTTCCGAAAACGACCATCGTCGTATCGGCAAAGAATTAGATTTATTTTCTTTCAGCGAATATGTAGGTTCCGGCTTGGCTTTATGGCACCCGAACGGCGCAATCATCCGCAACGAAATTGAATCTTTTTGGAAAAAAGCACATCAAAAAGCCGGCTACAAATATGTCTATTCTCCGGTCGTCGGCCTAAAACAACTTTGGGAAAAATCAGGGCACTTGGAACATTTTGCTGACTGCATGTATCCCCCGATGGATATGTCCCTAAAAGACAAAGAAGAGCAGGGCGCTTATTATGTCAAACCGATGAGCTGCCCCTTTCATGTGGCAATATATAATGCCTCACCGCATTCATATAAAGAACTGCCGATAAAATATTGCGAGCTGGGCAACGTCTATCGCTACGAAGCGTCCGGCGGTTTGCAGGGTCTGCTTCGCGTTCGTTGTATAACGCAAGATGATGCTCATATCATTTGCCGCCAAGACCAGTTTATGGAAGAACTCTCAAAAGTTCTCGATTTTGGTTTTGCCTTCAATAAAGTCTTTGGCTATGACAAGTTCAAAGTCTATTTTTCCGTCCGAGACCTAAAAAATAAAAAGGACAAATATATTGATAACGAGCCGGTTTGGAAGATAGCGGAACAATCGATAGAACAAGTCCTAAAAGACAAAAAACTTTCCTACGACATAGATGTCGGCGGGGCAAAGTTCTATGGACCGGCAATAGATGTCAAAGCCATTGATAAAAACGGCAAAGAGTGGCAATGCATGACGATACAGCTGGATATGAACCTGCCGCAAAAATGGGGAATGTTCTATGTTGGCGAAGACGGAGAAAAACACGTTCCGATAATGTTGCACCGCGCCATTTTGGGCGCTATCGAACGCTTTATCGGTGTTTATCTTGAGCGTTGCGAGGGCAAATTGCCGGTTTGGTTATCGCCTGTTCAGGTCAAAATAATGCCCATATCGGACAAACACCAAAAGGCGGCCCTCGAAATTCAGCAACAACTGCTGGAAAAAGACATTCGCGCCGAAGCTGACATCTCCGGCAATACGATTTCTTACCAAATCAGAGAAGGAGTAAAGAAAAAAATTCCTTACCTCATTGTTGTTGGCGATAATGAAATCGAAAATAACTGTATTTCCGTCCGCTTAAGAAACGGTGAGCAGATAAACAATATCCCACTTTCCGATTTTGTAGAACGAATATCAGACAAAATCAAAAACAAAAGTCTGGATATCTAAAAAGCAAAACTCCCTCACAAAAACGAGGGAGTTTTTTTATAAAAAGAAAAGAACAACCTGAGGAGAGATTTATTTAATATCAATAAGCGACTTAAGATATAGATAATCTTTAATTTTCAAATCTGCCCGATTGTCTTTGCCGACACC
>JAGCFG010000111.1 GCA_017650255.1 Alphaproteobacteria bacterium
GTAATTTCGTCATTACAGCCAAAAACTCTCAAAGACAAACTTCCGGCAATTCCCCCAAAACCTCGGCAATAACCATTCAATTGCTTCAGTGTCGGAGCCTGCCAAGGTCGAGAAATATTTTTTGATATACTCTCCAGCATATTTACAAACTCAGTTTTAGGTAACCCAAAACGCAGACAATTCTTATAAATCTGTCTGCCAATCTCGCTAACTGGAGCCTTCTTATCAAAAATATTATCTAACTCTTGCCGCCACGCATCCATAACCACTTTTTTAGCATTTTCGCTCAAATCACTTTCAGAAATCTCTTCTAAATGCTTTGCCCAGGCAAAAAGCGTATAAAGAGCCTCTCTCTTAGGTTTTGGCAAAAAGCGTACACACCAAAACATTGTATTACCGGCTTTGTGACGAATTACTCTTTTAATATTCATATTACGGTCTCTGCTAAATTTCGAAGAATGATACTCTTTTTCCCATTAAAAATCAACTTATTTTTTGCAACCACACTTTCACATCATCAAGCGCTCTTTTGCAACAAAGACTTTTCTTCTCAGCACCTTTTGCTTTTACGAACTTCCCTTTGGCATTTTGTTGCTTTGGCAAATCGGGAAACAATCCAAAATTTATATTCATCGGTTGATAATCATCTATGTTTGTATCATCCTGCAAATGCTTCAACATCGAGCCAAACGCCGTTGTTTCCGGAGGTAAAACAATATCCTTTTTTTGCAATTCCGCCGCAGCAAAATAACCCGCCAAAAAACCTACCGCAGCACTTTCTATATATCCCTCGCAACCGGTAATCTGACCAGCAAAACTTATATGCTCCTCTCCTTTAAGCCGCAAATAATTATCCAGTAATATAGGACTCTTAATAAATGTATTTTTATGAATGCCTCCAAAACGAGCAAAACGAGCATTTTGCAACCCCGGAATTTTCTTAAAGATACGTTCTTGTTCACCATACTTCATTTTTGTCTGAAAACCTACAATATTCCTGAGAGTATCAGAAAAATTATCCTGCCTTAATTGCACCACCGCAAATGCGTGCTCCCCTGTGTGAGGATTCGTCAGCCCTACAGGTTTCATCGGACCGTACAAAAGCGTATCAATACCTCTTTCCGCCATCACTTCAATCGGCAAACAGCCATCAAAATACTGCGGAGCCTCAAAATCGTGAAATTCCGCTTTTTCTGACGCCAACAATTGTTCCACAAAATCATAATATTCATCTTTACTGAGCGGACAATTTATATAATCTCGGCTATCCCCCTTATCATAGCGCGACTGAAACCAAGCGATATCCATATCAATACTATCAGTATAAACAACCGGAGCAATCGCATCATAAAAAGACATCGATTGATATCCGATTTTATTATTTATTGACAATGCAAGTTTTTCTGACGTAAGCGGACCCGTTGCAATAATAACTCTACCAAATTCTTTTGGCGGAAGCTCACAAATCTCTTCCTCAACAAATGATATATTTTCATGACCGCGTAATTTTTGCGTAACAAAAGCAGCAAAAGCATTTCTGTCAACAGCCAGAGCCCCTCCTGCAGGAACTTTACAACTGTCAGCCGCCTCCATAATCAAAGATTTTCCCAGACGCATTTCTTGGTGCATAAGCCCCACTGCATTATGCTCAAAATCATCTGAACGCAACGAGTTAGAACAAACCAACTCAGCACAATCTTTATTTTTGT
This sequence comes from Alphaproteobacteria bacterium, assembly GCA_017650255.1. GTDB lineage: Bacteria > Pseudomonadota > Alphaproteobacteria > RF32 > CAG-239 > JAFUYI01. The sequence goes on from JAGCFG010000111.1 coordinate 1,710, forward strand.
GGGCCGGAGAAAACACTTTCGGTTTCATCTCGTGGACAACAACCTTCACCCCTCTTCGCGCCGCCTGCCATGCAGCTTCACTGCCTGCCAACCCCGCACCTGCAATGTGCAATACATTTTCTACCATAAAAACCTCTCTTTTGTTCATCAGTTATAAATGGTATATGATTAAATGTAAATTACCATTTGATATTTTGTAAAAAAAAGATATCATTTCAGCAATGATTCGTTTTTAAGTTGAGTAATATGAAAAAATTTGTAATATACACCATACTTACTGCCTTTTTTCTTTGTCCTGCATTTTCTTTTGCTAAAGACGGAGAAAATTCTCTGTTGAATTCCGCAAAAAAAATTACTTCTCCCAAAGAGAGCCCGCTAATCCCCCGCATTGATACGACCGCAAAAAAAGAAAAAAGCAAAAAAAACAATACATCCAAAACAGATTTTCCCGTATATGACAACGAAGAACTGCCAAAAGTATCCAGTATGCCAAATGGAAAATCAAAAAAATCGCTTACTGACGAAATTATAGAAGCCGGAGAAGAAGAAAAAGAAGAAATTGAAAATGAAGTTGACACCCTGATAAAAGATACCTGGGTAGAAAAACTTGGAGATTCCATCGCCCATATCGGCGACAAAATTAACAAAGATGGAGAAGACGATAGTTTAGAAACATTGACCTTAACCAACGACGACGAAAAAAAATCCAATGCTTCTGTTTTTGACATCTCCGGTGTTATGCTTAGAATGACACTTTCTCAGGCAGAATCAGCCCTGCTGAAACGTGGATACAAATTGCGCTCACAGCATTTTGAAATCCCCAATTTCATAAAGTGGCGCTACGAAGAAAAATGCAGAGATACTGGCGTCATCGGCTACGAAAGACTTAATTCCTGCGTTGTCAAAGCAGCCAAAGAAGGCAATTATCAGTTTGTTGAATCTGCACGTTTTTCCAAAGAAGACAGCAAAGAAGCAATTACCATCTGGCTGACAAGCAACTTTACCAGGAACAAAGTTTATAAAATTGCTTACGAAACAGGAATCACTGGCATAAACAGAGGCAGCAGCGCAAAAATCGCATACTTAAGAAGCATTAAGGTTTACGAATTTTGGCGCCGCATAAACCAAAAATACGGAACTCCAGATAACAAAGAAGACGTCTTATGGGGGCTGGGAGCCAACAAACCATATATGAAAGCCAGCACAGGACATTTGTTGCTTGAAGACCCAATGTTGCGAGAACTTGACTATACCAGAATGTCCCGCGAAGATCAAAGATTTATGAACACTAACCTATACAACTTTTAGACTGACATGGAAAACAAATTTAATATATCAGAATTGGTTTGCACCAGAATTAGCCACGACTTAATTGGCAATATCGGAGCTTTCTCCAACGCTATGGAATTGCTCGAAGATGACGATAATGATATTACCTTTATCAACGAAAGTCACCAAATGTTGAAAAACATATCATCAGTTTTAAGTTCCAGATTAAAATTTTTCAGGCTTGTTTTCGGTATAACAAATTCAAA
>JAGCFG010000112.1 GCA_017650255.1 Alphaproteobacteria bacterium
AAGCCTTACACTACAGGAAACAACTTGCAGAAAAAGAAAGCCTGCTTCAAATATGCACCGACGAACTGGAAAAGCTCAACACTAAAAATCTACACCAAACCAAAAGCAAATTATATCTTTTAATAACCCTCAATACTTTTGCTTTTCCAATGGTAATTATTGTTATAATGGCTCTTATATGCTTTTTTGTAAGACGTAACAAATTAAAAGGACTAAAATGAGCAAAAAGTTATTTTCTTTCTTTTGCATATCTCTAATATTGGCATTTACCATTTTTTGCCTCATGCCCGACTTTTACACTCCAGACAACACACTGCCGCAAACGATTGCCAAAACCAATCGCATAATTATTGATGGCGAAATAATAATGGAAAAAACAAATGGAATTTGGAACAGTCCTGAAAACGAAGGCTATCCATTGGACAATGATGCAATTATAAAAATGCTCGAACACTTTGAAAAAGCCTCTGTTTATGCAAAAAAATATAACTCTGCAAACAAGGGAAACTTCAAAATTGTTTTGCAAAATGAAAACAATGAAAAAACAGAGCTTTATTTTCATAAAAACGGCCAAGAAATTAACGGAACAATAGCCGTTATCAACAAACAAACATACCACTTTTCCGACAAATTATCCATTCCTGCTCAACCATATCAGTGGTTTTCACAACCACTGTTCCCCTTTGAAAATAGAGAAATAACCAAAATCTCTGGCATAGAAAAAGACAAGTTTGACTTTGCCGACTTGCTCTTCTTTCAAGCCACACGACAAAACGAATTTTCCGATTGGCCCAGTAAACAAATTGACATAACTCTAGAAAACGGAATTGTACTAAAACTAACCCTCTATACCCAAAATGGAAGCTACTGGCTGTCCGCACAAATGAAAAACACCATCATGCCCACAAAAGACGCCAAAGAATATACAAACAACAACAAAGAGTTGTATGAAGGCTGGTTTTTTGAAATTCCTCAACCAATCGGGAACGAACTGTTCTAACTTCTAATCTTCGTCAAATTCCCCTGGAGCATCGGCTTCAAAATCTTCTGCGGTAGAATAATCGCCATCGCTCTCATATTTAATTGTCTGCAATCTGTTGAGCATATAATCATTAAAAATCATTATACACTCTTTTCTTCCCCATTCAAGATTTTCATAAGTTGGCTTTTTTGCCAAAGCATAAAGAGAACAAAGTCTGTCGCGAAAAGCAACAAATTGTTCATTCATATCCTTAAAATTACCTTTTGCCAAAGTATCTCCGCCGTTCCACTCCTGAAACTGCTGTTGTTTTAACAATGTTCGATAAAAATTCTCTATATACCCATGTTGACGCTTAATCTCTTGGTTCAAACAAGATATGTGTTTTGCAGGACTGTTATTTATAACGCTCTCCTCACATTTCTTAAATTCAATCTGCTCAATATCATAGTCTGCAAAAAATACAGAGTGTTTTCCTTCTTCACTCTGCTCTTCGCTTTGCATAACCTGCGAATGCGCCACGGTTCCAAAAGCAACAACAGCCAAAAATAAAAACAAAATTTTCTTAAACATACTCAACATCCTCCATAAATGATTACCTATCCTAGAACAAAAAAGTAAAAAAATTGTCAATTACTTGATAAACGCTCTTGATTTTACATAAAATGTAATTTAATTATTATACATAAAGTGTAACAAGAGAAAACATGACAAATAAAGAACTAATAGAAAAAGCCGAACAATTATGGAATTTTTTTGAAGAAAAAATTTTTATCAACGATGGCAATTTTTCATACTCGACAAACTTGGTATTTGCCTTTGCCGACTATATTGACAATATTTCCGACGAAGATTTGCAAGATTTTCTCCAATGCGATGACCAAGAAACATTAATCAACTTCAAAAAAATCATCAGCCGCGCAATCGACAAATGGCTACAAGATTTTTCCAAAACAATGGCAATAATGTAATTATCCGATTAAATTCAAAAATTCTTCTTCGTTTAAAACCGTAATTCCCAGTTCTGACGCTTTTTTAGCTTTGCTGCCTGCATCTTCGCCAAGCACAACATAATCCGTATTTTTCGAAACCGAACCGGCAACTTTTGCCCCCAAACTCAAAGCCTTTGCCTTCGCTTCTGCCCGTGTCATTGAAACCAGTGAACCGGTAAAAACAACCGTTTTTCCAGCCAAAGGAGAACCATAATCAACATTATCGACAAAGTTTTCAACTTCCACAAACTTCAGCAACTCGCTTACAACATACAAATTATGTTCTTCTTGAAAAAATTCGACCATATCATTTGCCATGGCCTCACCTATGCCGTCAATAGAAAGCAATTTCTCTGTCTGTTTTGCTTGCATATCTGCCGCAAAATGCTCCCAAGAACCAAAATTTTGCGCAATCAATCTGGCTGTTGCAGTGCCAACCTGTCTGATACCCAGTGCATAAATAAATCTTGCCAACGCGATTTTTTTACGTGAATTTATTGCCTTAAAAAGATTATCAACAGACTTTTTACCCCA
>JAGCFG010000113.1 GCA_017650255.1 Alphaproteobacteria bacterium
CTATCTTCTATATTACTTTGTTTCCGTTTAGCTAAAAAGTCTTTTGAGGAAGAAAATTCGATTAAATCACTTTCATCTGCTCACCGATAGGCACATCTGTTCTAACTTCTATCCATTTGCAATCAAATCTCTGGCAAAAATCCTTCATCCCTGCCCTTTTTTCACTAAAAAATCGAGCATATTCGTCACCAAAATCGGCTCTTCTGGTATCAAAAACCAAATTTTTTGCCATATCCGATATCATATACTCTCCTGCCGGCGGGGCTTTTTGCTCCAAAATATCATAAACATCAACGCAAAAAAGCTGTGATTTTTTGGATATTGTCTCCAGAATCTTTTTTTCCTGATCGCCGAAATTTGCAAAATCGCTCACCAGAAAAACCGCAGCTTGGCTCTTCATGCTTTTTGAAATAAGCTGCAAAATCTTCTGCCAATTCGGTCTTGTACATTCCATGCTCAAATTTTTGTTGCCGACATCGACAATTTTTTTCAAAACCGCTAACAAATGCGCTCTGTCATTTTGGGGCTTGAAATACCACTCTTTCTGCCCGTCAAAAATAAACGCACCGAATCTGTCATTATTTTTTTGTGCCACCCAACCCAAAAGCGCTGCAATTTTGCTCGCCGTAACCGATTTAAGTTCTTTTTTGGTACCGAAATACATCGAAAAAGACAAATCCAACACCACAAAAATTTCTCTGTCTCTTTCCTCGTTATAAACCTTTGTATATGGGGTATTTTTACGCGCGGTTACTCGCCAGTCAATATCTCTGACATCATCACCAAAGCTATACTCGCGGATTTCTTCCATCTCGATACCGCGCCCCTTGAAAGCCGACTTCACATCACCTGCTTTGTCCGAAGTTTTGAGCTTGTTCTTAAAATTGAGCAAAACGACATTCTTGCGCTGTTCCATCAGGTCTTCCAACCTAACAGCCAGCCCCCTGTTGGCATCTTTGTCGCTTTTGCCCAAAATTTTGGCGGCGATTTTTGTAATCTCGACCATATTTCATTCCTTATGGCAAAGGCACCACATTGAGCAAAGCTGTAATTATATCGTCGCTGGTTTTGCCGTCTGCCTGCGCTTCAAAGCTCAAAATAACTCTGTGACGCAAAATATCATATATAACCGCATGAATATCCTCTGGCGCCACAAAATCGCGTCCGTCAAGCCAAGCATTAATTTTTGCACATCTGTCAAGAGCAATTGTGGCGCGCGGACTTGCCCCGAACATAACCATTCCGGCCAATTTTTCATCATATTTTTCAGGTTTTCTGGTTGCCACAATCAGCTGAACCATATATTCTTCCATCTCACGGCTCAAATATGTCGCCATGGCATCACGAGTCGCAGCCTCAACATCGGCAATTTCCAACTTTTCAAAATGCTGTTGCTGCTCAGGATTGACAAAACCCTGCTCCCCTCTGACCAAACTCAAAATTTTATGCTCGTCCGAAGCATTAGGCTGATCAATTTTTATATACATCAAAAACCTGTCAAGCTGCGCCTCGGGCAAATTATATGTTCCCTCATGCTCAATCGGGTTTTGTGTCGCCATAACCATAAAGAGCCGCGGCAACTCAAAGCGCTGGCCGCCGACGCTCACCTGCTTTTCTGCCATTGCCTCAAGCAACGCCGACTGCACCTTTGCCGGTGCGCGGTTTATCTCATCTGCCAAAACCAAATTGGCAAAAATCGGACCTTTTCTAAACTCGAAACTTCCCTTTTGCGCAACATAAATCTCGCTTCCGGTAATATCCGACGGCAACAAATCAGGTGTAAACTGAATTCGGTTAAAACTGGCTGAAACACAATCAGCCAAAGTTCTTATTGCCTTAGTTTTCGCCAAACCCGGAGCACCTTCGACCAAAGCGTGTCCTCCGGCAAGCATGGTGATAATCATTTTTTTAACCAAATCTTTTTGACCGACGATTTTAGAGTTCATATATTCAGTCAAACTTGCGATTTTCTCTTGTGTTTCTGACATTTTTTACCTCTTTTGAGCATATTACAAAAAAATAACTTTCACTTTTTGTATAATACATATAATATATCCGTCATCAAACAAAAAAACAAGAAGTATCCACCATGAATGACATATTTGCACTTGCAGACGACGAAACTGCTCCAATCTTTGACAACACCTCGGCTTTGACTGCCAAAGACCCGTGGATGGACGAGCTGAACCCCGAACAAAAAGAAGCAGTTACCACAACCGAAGGCCCTCTTTTGGTTCTCTCCGGCGCAGGAACAGGCAAAACCCGTGTATTGACAACTCGTCTTGCCTATATTTTGTCTCATCACCTTGCCAACCCGTGGAACTGTCTTGTAGTCACTTTTACCAACCGCGCTGCAAAAGAGATGACCTCTCGCGCTTTTGATATGATTGGCGATGCCGTAAACTCTGTATGGATGGGAACTTTTCACAGTATATGTGTAAAAATTCTGCGCCAAAATGCCGAGCTTGTCGGCCTAAAATCCAATTTTACCATTTTGGGAGAAGACGACCAAAAACGCATTATCAAACAAATTTGCCAAGAAATGGGCATTGACGACAAAAAATATCCTCCACAGAACCTGCTTGAAAAAATTCAGCTCTGGAAAGACAAAGGCCTAACCGCCGACAAACTAAATCCCGATTTTTACGGCAATACTCTGACTACAGTTTATAAACTGTATCAACAGCGCTTAACTGAGCTTAATTGCGTGGACTTTGGCGACATTTTGTTATTGACCTTAAATATTTTTATGTCCTCACCCGAAGTTGCCGAAAAATATCAGGATCGCTTTCGCTATATTATGGTTGACGAGTATCAAGACACCAACGTAACCCAGTACCTTTTGTTGCGCCTTTTGAGCCAAAAGCACCGAAATATTTGCTGTGTCGGTGATGACGACCAATCAATTTATTCTTGGCGCGGCGCCGAGATAGAGAACATTCTGCGTTTTGAAAAAGACTTTGCCAATGCCAAAATAATCCGCTTGGAGCGCAACTATCGCTCCACCGCCAACATTTTAGCTGCCGCATCGTCGCTCATCAGCCACAACCAAGGCAGGCTTGGCAAAACCCTCATCGTCGCCGAAAACAGTCCTGCAGCCACTGCACAAAACAACAAAATCAAGGTAGTCAGCAACTATTCAGGCAATGACGAAGCCTCTTATATTGCCTCAGAAATTGACAACCTGCACCGCTCCGGACTGCCCTATTCGGAAATTGCCGTTTTGGTGCGCACCGCCGCCCAAACTCGCGAGTTTGAAGAAAAATTTATCGCAGAAGCTTTACCTTATCAAGTAATCGGCGGACCAAAGTTTTATGAACGCGCCGAAATCCGCGATATTTTAGCCTATTTGCGCGTTATTGTGCAACCCTCGGATGACTTGGCTTTGGAACGCATAATCAACAAGCCTGCCCGAGGCATTGGCGCCAAAACAATCGAAAAATTACATGCCATCGCCAAAGAAAATCAAATCTCTATGTATTCCGCCCTCGAAAAAGCAATAGATGAAGGAACTTTATCAGGAAAATCAAGAGATAATATTTCAAACTTAATCCAAAACTTTAATCTTTGGCGACAAAATTCACAAGCTCTTACTCCGGACGAAATTGCCGATCAGGTTATGGAAGATTCCGGCTATCTGGAGATGCTCAAAAACGAAAAAAACCCGGAATCAGAAGGCAGAATAGAAAACCTGAAAGAACTTGTCAACGTTATGAGCGATCATACCTCATATCCATCTTTGGAAGAGTTTTTGGAGCATGTAAGCCTGGTTATGGACAACGACAGCTCCATCGACCGCAACAAAGTCACCTTAATGACACTCCACTCCGCCAAAGGGCTTGAATTTGAGGCGGTATTCCTCCCCGGCTGGGAAGAAGGCCTGTTTCCGCACCAGCGATCTCTTGAGGGCGAAGCGACCAACTCACTCGAAGAAGAGCGCCGTTTAGCTTATGTCGCCATAACTCGTGCCAAACGGATTTTGTATATTACTGTTGCGCTGAACCGTCGCATTTACGGACAATGGCAAAGCAATGTGCCTTCTCGTTTTATCAACGAAATTCCCCCGCAAAATATTGAAATATGCAACTATAGCGCAACTTTCGGCTGCTCAAATCACTCTCAAAAAAGTTACGATAAAACAAAATATTATAACAAAAACTTAAGCAAAAAAATCATACAAGACA
>JAGCFG010000114.1 GCA_017650255.1 Alphaproteobacteria bacterium
AACATGCCAATGCCGCTGACAGTGTAATCTCGTATATGCGCAAAGGTAAAAACCCCGGTGATTATCTGATTGTCGTTTGTAACTTCACGCCGGTTGTTCGCAAAAATTATCGCATTGGTGTTCCCGAAAATTGTTTTTATCAAGAAATTTTTAACAGTGATGATATAAACTACTGGGGAAGTGGCGTAAAAAATGATGGTGCAAGACAAGCGCAACCACAAGGTTGGAACGAGCGTCCTTTTTCAATAGAAGTAACATTGCCTCCGCTTTCTACCATTGTTATCAAGCCGCAAAGATAATATATTAAAAACCATCGGAGGGTGGTATGGCAGACACAAAACCGCAACGTGGAAAAAAATATCCGCTTGGTGCAACCTATGACGGCAAAGGCGTTAACTTTGCTCTCTTTTCAGCCAATGCGCAAAAAGTAGAACTATGCCTTTTTGACAAAGATGGCAAAGAAGAGCAGATTCGCTATTTGATAGATAAAAATGATAATAACATTTGGCACATATACTTGCCCAATGTCCGTCCGGGGCAGGTATACGGATATCGCGTTTATGGACCATATCAACCATCGTTAGGCAAACGCTTTAATCCAAATAAACTATTGCTTGATCCATATGCAAAAAAAATTATCGGTAAACTTATTTGGAATAAGGCAATATTCGGTTATGATATCGACAGTCCTGATAAAGATTTATCATTCAGCACACTCGACAGCGCTCCTTATGTTCCGAAGTCTGTTGTCGTTGATAATAAAAAATTTAATTGGCACGACAACAATTTCAAAAGTGTACCTTCTGCACAAACCATAATATACGAATTGCATGTAAAAGGTTTTTCAAAACTTCACCCAAAAGTAAAAGATTCTTCAAGGGGAAAATTTTTAGGCATGGCTGCTGCGCCAATGGTCAACTATCTCAAATGGCTCGGCATAACTTCCGTTGAAATATTGCCGTCACACGCGTTTTTTGCTGACAAAGTTTTTCCCGATAACTACCAGCAAAGCTATTGGGGATACGAAAGTATTGCATATTTTGCCCCCGAGCCGTCATATCTCACAAATTATAATATTGACGATTTCAGAACAATGGTAGACGCATATCATCAATCCGGTCTTGAAGTGATTATGGATGTTGTTTATAACCACACAGGCGAGGGCAATCAACTTGGCCCGACACTTTGCTATAGGGGAATTGACAACCAATCATATTACAGACTTGATCCGGAAAATCCACGCTTATACCAAGATACAACCGGTTGCGGCGCCAGCGTAAATTTTGACAATCCGCATGTTTTGCAAATGGTAATGGATTCCTTGAGATACTGGAAAGAAGAAATGCACGTTGACGGTTTTCGTTTCGACTTAACAAGCACCTTGTGTCGCCGCCAAAATATCTTTACTCAAAACAGTGCTTTTCTTCATATTGTTGAACAAGATCCTGTTTTGAAAAATGCAAAACTAATTGCCGAACCTTGGGATTTAGGTTATGGCGGATATCAGCTCGGTGCTTTTCCGAGTGGTTGGTTTGAATGGAATGACCGTTATCGTGATGTTGTCAGAAGGTTTTGGAAAGGCGACCAATATCAAGTTCCTGAACTGGCAAGTCGCATTTCCGGTTCAAGTGATATGTTTGACTATAACAACAGAGATATATGGAGCAGCATAAATTTTGTAACTTCACACGACGGTTTTTGTTTGCATGACTTGCTCTGTTACAACTCAAAACACAACCTTGCCAACGGCGAAGAAAATCGCGATGGCCACAATGTCAATTACAGCTGGAATTCCGGCATTGAGGGTGATACTGACGATATGTATATTATACAAAATCGTTTGCAACGCGCAAAATGTATAATGACAACTTTGCTTTTGTCTTTTGGAACACCGATGATAACCTCAGGTGATGAAGTCCTAAAAAACAAATTCGGCAATAACAATCCCTATTGTCAAGACAATATTATAAATTGGATAGCATGGGAAGCCATAGATAAACAAGACAGAGATTTTACTCGCTACGTTAAGAGCATAATAAAATTGCGTAGTAGTTTGAAAATTTTTGATAAAAAGAGCTTTTTTTCCGGCAAGGCTGATGAAAATGGTATCAAAGATTTGGTTTGGTACAATGAAAAAGGCGGAGAAATGTCTGATGCCGACTGGTATGACGGCAACAAAAAAACTTTATCATATTGCATTCACCGAAATAACAAATTCATTCTTTGCGTTATGTCTGCAAACAATACCGATATTTCATGGAAACTTCCAAATTTGGAGTACGAAGATTGGAGCTTGCTCTTGGATAGCTCAGACAAATTTAATACCAACCAAAAAATCAAATCAGGTGCAAATATCAAATTGCCCGCATGGAGCATTGTTCTTTTTCAAATAAAAAAATAGGGGAGAAAAGATATGGACTACCAACTGAAAATTTTGGCATCAAAACTTGGAATTTCAACCGAATATTACAACCGATTCCTCTCAGATGAACCATATCAAACATCAGAAAAAACATTGCGTTTTTTTGCAAATATTTTGGGCTACAAAGCATCAAACGAAGCAGAGGTTCAAGCATCTCTCGAAAAACTCAGCAAAAAAAGATGGCAACAAACTTTTGAAAATATATATGTCAGAGAGCAGGGCAATCTCACCATAGATGCAGTAATTCCGCTCAAGGATACCGAAAGTGACTTTTTGCTCTCTCTTACCAACCGGCAAAATAACAAACAAGAAGACATATCATACATTGTAAATATCACCGAAGAAAAATCTGGCAAATACATCAAAGCAAATATCGAAATAACTTCTCCTTTGGATATAGGATATTATGACATTGTTCTCGAGATAAACAAACAAAAATACACTTCAACTTTAGCGGTTGCACCACAGTCATGTTACAAAAAAGATGAGAACAAAAAACTTTGGGGATATGCCTTACAGCTATATTCATTGCGTAGCAAACATAATTGGGGTATAGGAGATTTTACCGACCTCAAGAACTTTGTAAAACTATGCGGAAAATCAGGTGCCGATGTAATAGGCATCAATCCCATAAATGTTCTAAACCACAGCTTTCCGGAAGAATCAAGTCCATATATGTCAATGAGCAGATTATTCCTAAATCCCATATATATAGACGTCGAAAATGTTCCGGAATTTGAAAAATCAGAAATTTCTCCTCTTTTACCGCAAATAAAAGAACTCAATGCCGCCGAATACATATCTTATGATGGTGTTTACAAGCTGAAAATGCAGGTTTTGGAAAGATTATATTCTAAGATGTCAAAAGATAAGAAACGCACTGAAGAGTTTGAAAAATTCTGCCAAGAAAAAGGTGCAGATTTAGAAAACCTGGCTGTATTTTTATGTCTTTACGAACAAAAAACCGCCTACCACGGCAAAGGGTGGCAATCTTGGGAAAAACAATATCAAAATCCTAATAATGCCGAAGTTAAAAAATTTGCTCAAGCAAATCGTGAGCGCATAAACTTTTTCAAATTTTTACAGTTTGAATCATGGCGCCAGTTAGATTCGGTCTTCAAAGAAGTAAAAAAACAAAAACTAAAAATAGGCCTATATCGTGACTTGGCATTGGGAGTAGGGCGTGACAGTGCCGAACTGTGGAACGACGAGTCTGCCTACCTAAAACAAAGCGGAGCCGGAGCGCCCCCTGATGTATTTTTCCCGTTTGGGCAAAAATGGGGTTTGGGGGCATTCAATCCCATAGAGCTCAAAGAGCGTGCTTATATTCCTTTTATCAAAATTCTTCGTGCAGCAATGCAAGGAGCCGGCGCTCTGCGTATTGACCATGTAATGAGCCTTATGCGCTTGTTTATAATCCCCGAGGCCAAAGATGCAGAAGGAGCATATATATATTATGACTTTGATGATATGCTTAATATTGTAGCTTTGGAGAGCCATTTAAACCAATGTATGATAGTCGGTGAAAGTATAGGTGTAATTCCTGACGGCTTTTTGGAAAAAATTCATTCAAAAAATATATATTCAATGTCTGTACTGTGGGCAGAACGTTGGGACAATGGCTATGGTGAGTTCAAACAACCTTGCTACTACCCGCAAAACGTGTTTACATCGGTTGGCACTCATGATATGGCACCGCTAAAATGCTGGTGGTTCGGCTATGATATAGAAACTCCCTTCAAACTCGGCATGATAAAAACCGAGCAAGAAAAAATAAATGCATATCACAAAAGCGAAAACGACCGTTGGCAGTTGCTCCAAGCTTTGGACAAGGCAGGAGTTTGGCCGCAAGACAACCAAAGGCACGGCGATTATATATATGGCGAAAAATTCCCCGAAGGTTTGGAAGAAGCTGTCCATCGTTATGTAGCCAAAAGCGAGGCAGAGGTATTTTTGCTCCAGCTTGAAGATGTTTTTCAAGTTGATAAAATGCAAAATCTCCCTGGAACAAACCGCGACAAACATCCCAATTGGCGGCATAAATTACCCGTAAATCTTGAGGATATGGAACAAAACGAGGCATATTTGCGCAATATAAATATGGTCAAACAAGAGCGCGGTTAACTGTTCTTGATATCTTGCAAAATGGCATTAATCTGGTCGTCATTAAGAATTTCAGCAATTTTGTTAACAGATTTTATAAAATCTGCGCCTTGTTCTTTGATGTTTTCGGCATTTTTTAAAAGAAAATTCTTAAAATCCTCATTGCCGCTTTGTTCTTTATTATCAGTCATGATCAGTCCTTTAGTGTTAATATTCTTATATGAGATAATCGTGATAAACGATATTTCAAGAGAAAAAATAAAAAAAATCTTGACCAATTAAATTTTTATATGTATAAACAACCCCGAAAGACGAAATGGTCCCATCGTCTAATGGTTAGGACATCACCCTTTCACGGTGGTAATATGGGTTCGAATCCCGTTGGGATCACCAATACAAACAACAGCCTGCAAAATGGCTGTTTTTTCTTTTTAAATCAAGCACTTAAACGAGTTCGAATCTTTGTTTTTCAAAAATGCGCATTTTGGGAAATTTTACGAACTTGATATAGCAAGAATACAATAAAATCAGGCACTTAAGCAGTTGGAGTCCCGCCAAAGTTGTGGTACGCATTTGACTTGGTTGATGCAATAATTTTTACTGTGTTGTGTATTAATCTGGTTTTTGAGGCCTTCATTACGCGCGCATGTACGTGCAACTAGTGCTTTTTCCAGTAGAATGGACTTGTGTTTTTCAAAAATGTAAGTCTAAAACACAAATTAAAAAAAGGTTTTACTCTTTCTTAAAACAGCATAAAGTAGGATAAAAATAAGGAGTTTTGCTAATGAGTGACATTAAATCAGATTTTAAGAAGTGGTTGCAAGAGCATTTTAATAAATCGACTGCATACAGTTATTATGGCTTAGTGCAAAAAATATTTAATAAGAATTTGGGTATCAGTCAAGATTGGCAACAATACTCTGAAAGTATTATGCCGTTGTTGGCTCGCTATTTCGAATTTGCTAATCGGGAATATAAACTTGACCGTATAACAATCTGGTATGCTTTAGATTATTTTGATAAAATCTTGCAATTTATATATCCAAAGCAAAATAAATCCTATAAAAATGAGCCGG
>JAGCFG010000115.1 GCA_017650255.1 Alphaproteobacteria bacterium
GTCGTCATCAACAAAGATATCAGCAAAACAAATATATTTTTTTTCATTAAAAAATCTTTCAATCTCAAAAAAACTTTGTTAGATTAAATATGTTATTATAAGGAATTTTATAAAATGTCAAAAAAAGTTTTAGTTGTAATGGGCGGTTTTTCCGCAGAAAGAGATGTAAGTATAACAAGCGGTCAGGGAATTGTTGCAGCTTTGGCTCAAAAAGGCTATGAAGTTGTTTCCCATTGTCTCAACAATACAAAAGACTTTTTACAAACACTCAAAGAAGAAAAGCCTGATGTCGTATTTAATGCCTTACACGGAAACTGGGGCGAAGACGGCGAAATTCAAGGCCTGTTGGATATGTTGCAAATTCCCTATACCCACTCTGGTCTAAAAGCTTCGGCAATAGGTATGGATAAAAACATAACCAAATTAGTTTGCCACTCTTTGGGTATAAAAGTTCCCGCTGGCGAAAAGACAACTTTTTCCGATTTTTGCAAAAACGGCACAAAAGTTCCGTTTCCTTATGTCATAAAACCGGTCAGTGACGGTTCAAGCGTCGGAGTCTATATCATAAACAGTCCGGAAGACCTAAAACAAATAAAATTTGCTCCTGAAGAGGAGATTTTGATAGAACAATATATTGCCGGCAAAGAGCTTACTGTTGCCGTATTTCAAGGTAAAGCTTTGACCATAACCGAAATGCGCCCTAAACAGGGTTTTTATGACTATCATGCCAAATATACCGACGGAGCAACCGACCACATAATACCGGCACCTCTTCCGCAAGAAGTTTTTGACCAAGCTCTCAAATATGCCGAAATATTGCACAAAGAGCTGGGGTGCAAAACTGTTTCTCGTTCCGACATGCGCTACAACGAAAAAGACGGGCTTGTCTTGCTCGAGATAAACACCGCTCCCGGAATGACACCGCTGTCCTTGGTGCCTGAACAATATGTTCATACTGGTGGCACATACGCCGACTTATGCCGAATTTTGGTGGAGGAGGCATCTTGCCGCAAAATGTCATAGTCATAGGAGGTCCTACAGCCTCGGGAAAATCTGCTCTTGCGACAGACTTGGCAAAAGCTTTTGACGGAGTTGTCATCAATGCCGATGCTTCCCAGGTATATCAACATATTCCGGTCATCTCTGCCGCCCCGTCCGAAGACGAAAAGCAAGGTATTGAGCATTGTTTATACGGCTATCTCGACGAAGCAACAAACGGCAATGTTTTTATGTGGCTGAACTCTGCGGTTGATTGTGTGTACAAAATTTGGGAAAAAGGCAAAACCCCTGTTTTTGTTGGTGGCAGCGGCCTATATATTCAAAATCTTGTCCAAGGCACAACCCCAATCCCCGAAACCCCGCCGGAAACAAGATTGAAAGTCTCCGAAGAACTGGAAAAATACGGCTTGCAATATATCTATGAACAACTTTCAAAAAAAGACGAACCTGCAGCAAAAATGCTGAGTCCTAACGACAAAACCCGTATATGCAGAGCCTATGAGATACTTCTTGCCACAGGTAAATCTATTTCCCAATGGTATCAGCTCCCAATGGAACAAAAATTGCCGCAAGCCGAGTTTTTAAATATTTCTCTGCTTCCGCAAAAGTCTGAGCTTGACGAGCGTTGTTCATCTCGCTTCTCCGATATGCTCAATAATGGAGCAATAGAAGAGGTAAAATATCTTTTATCGCGCAATTTATCCCCATCTCTGCCGGCAATGACAGCCAAAGGTGTCCCCGAGCTTGCTTCATTTCTAAAAGGAGATATCTCGTTAGAAACGGCAACGGAGCTTGCCGTTGTTCATACTCGGCAATATGCCAAAAGACAACTTACATGGTTCAGACACAAATTTGCTGCAGACATAGTTTTACCGGAATGTTATATCGGACAGCCCGATTTTATAAATTGTGTGAAAAAACAATATAAATGATTGCAAAAAACGGCTAATTGTTATAAATAATAGCTAAATTTTAAATTTATCGGAGAATCTTAATGTGGAATAGATTGATGGGATTGCTCTCTGCTGATATGGCAATCGATCTTGGAACAGCAAATACCCTTGTTTATGTAAAAGGTAAAGGCATAGTTTTGAATGAACCCTCTGTCGTTGCAATAGAAGAAATACGTGGCAAAAAACAGGTTAAAGCCGTTGGTAACGACGCTAAGCGTATGTTAGGCAGGACACCGGGGAATATATCTGCCATCCGCCCTCTGAGCGACGGTGTTATTGCCGACTTTGAAATTGCCGAAGAGATGATAAAATACTTCATTCGCAAAGTTCATAATCGCCGTTCTTTTGTTTCTCCGTTAATAATCATTTGCGTTCCGTCAGGTTCTACCGCAGTTGAACGCCGTGCTATTCAAGAGTCGGCCGATGCTGCTGGCGCCGGAAAAGTTCGTTTGATAGAAGAACCAATGGCTGCAGCTATTGGTGCAGGATTGCCTGTTACCGAGCCTACCGGCAGCATGGTCGTTGATATAGGCGGTGGCACAACAGAGGTTGCCGTATTGTCTTTGGGCGGAATTGTATATGCACGTTCTGTACGTGTTGGCGGTGACAAAATGGATCAAGCCATAGTTTCTTACATCCGCAGAACTCACAATCTTCTCATCGGTGAAAGCAGTGCTGAACGCATTAAAAAAGAAATTGGCTCAGCTTGTCCGCCGGCAAAAGGAGAAGGCAGAACCATAGAGGTTCGCGGTCGTGATTTGATGAATGGTGTTCCAAAGGAAATAACTATTACCGAGCGCCAAATCGCTGAAGGTTTGGCAGACCCGGTTGCCCAAATTGTTGAGGCCGTAAAAGTCGCTCTTGAAAATACCGCACCGGAATTGGCAGCCGACATTGTCGATAAGGGAATTGTTTTGACTGGCGGTGGCGCTTTGCTGACCAATTTGGACCAAGTTTTGCGTGATGCTACGGGGCTTCCGGTTTCTATCGCCGAAAATCCTCTTGCCTGTGTGGTAAAAGGTACCGGCAAGGCTCTGGAAGAAATCTCCACCTTCCGCAACGTCCTTTCTACAATGTATTAATACAAAAAACTCCTCTCAAAAAGAGGAGTTTTTTCTAATCTACCTTAAAGGGCATTTCACTGTTCATTTTTTTCAAATCTGCTTCAAGTTGCAAATTTTTGGGCATTATTTTTGTTTGGGCAAATGTATTCATATCATTCTCATAAGATCTTATTTTTGCAATATAATTACGATCCTTGCTCAAATCATCACCCAGCCCGTCGCTTGGCGAATACTTTGCGAGTTCAACAGCATTAGAAGAAACTTTTTTGGATAGATTTTTTTTACCACAGATATTTTTTTTGGCGCTTCGTTTAGGTGCTTTTTTTGGAGGAGTATAAACTTTTTTCATAATCACGCCGTCTTCACTGACTTTTATCAACCCTTTTTCCAAAGCCGGAAAAGCCGGCAATTTTTCTCTTTTCACCTCAGAAGTTTCCGGCATAAAAAAGTTTGGCTTAATCTGTTTCCTTTTATACACCTCACTGCTTTTTGCCGAAAGAATCGTCCCCAAAAAAAGCAAAATGGCTACAGCTATAAAACAAAGTTTTTTCATCACTTGCCTAAACCTAATATTAACAAATACACTTTATCATAATATACATGAAAAATATTTCTTTTATATTAATATGTTGCGCGATTATGTGTGCAAAACCGCTCAATGCTCAGGAAAACAACTCAAATTCTCCTGAAAGGAACCCTTGTGCGCAATATGATAGGATCCCAAAGCTTCGCCTTCGCAGTTCTTTTGGCAAGCTTAAATACGACTTTCAGCACAGTAGCTCTCAGCTAAAACAAATGAGCTCCAAAAAAAGCCGTGTTCTTGAAAGCGGAACTTTTATGTCTGGTCTTTCTTTTGTTGATATAGATTGGTCCGTTACCATGAGCGTAATTACCAAAACAACGCCTGACTGCAAATGTGTGGTACCTGCTGCCGTAGATGTTTTTATTGGGTATCGCAATCCGATAATTTATATAAGTAAGGATGTTCAAGACGACAAATGCATTTACAATGTGGTAATGCGCCACGAACAACAGCACCAACAAATTAATGTGGCAGTGCTGGAGTATTATCTGCCATTCCTAAAAAAGGGATTTGAAGAAAAATTGTCAATTCTAAAGGCCCGCCCCTTAAAGGCAGGAACAAAAGTCGATAATATAATGGATGACCTCAATTTTGAATATGCCGAAGCAATCAGACCTATAATCAATCGTTTTGAAATAACTCTTCAATTGGAACAACAAAATTTAGATACCCGTGAGAACTACGAAAGCGAAAGTAATATTTGCAAATAAATGCTTTCTTATTCTTTATATGATGCCTCAATCATTTTGGCGCGCTTGTCATCAATATCGTAATTTGCCTGAACATTCAATTGCGGAGCAATTGCTGTAATAATTTCTCCGGCGGTTGGAACAGTATTCCATCCCGAAGTTGCAAATCCAAAAGTCTCTTTACTGGCTTTAGGTTCATCCATCATGACAAACAGGGCATATCTTGGAGCCGAAACAGGAAAAGTTGCCATAAAAGATGTCATAACTTTTTTATCAATATAGCGCCCGTTTACCAGTTTTTGAGCTGTTCCTGTTTTTCCTGCAACTTCATATCCTGCCACATTTGCTCTTTTACCGGAACCCTTAACAACAACACCGCGCAGCAATTCACGCATTTTTTTAGAAGTGTCCGTAGACATAACCTTTTTGCCTTTGTCAGGTGTTTCTTTCTTCAACAAAGTTGGTGTGTGATAAATTCCTCCGTTAACCACAGCCGAAAAAGCCGAAATTAAATGCAACGGAGTAAGAGAAATTCCATAACCATAAGCAACTGTTGCGGTGGTTTCTTCGCCCCAACGGCGCGGCACGCTGGGGTGAGCCTTTTCCGTAACCTCAAAATCTCTGATAGTATCAAAAAATCCTAGGTTCTTAAGAAAGTTTTGTTGCGTTTTTTTGCCGACTTTCAAAGCAATTTGCGCCGATCCGATATTTGACGAATGTATCAAAATTTCTTGCAAATCAAGCCAGCGATTTTCGCCTCTGTAATCTTTAATTGTATTATAGCGGAGTTTCAAAGGCTTTGTTGCATCAAATTTATCTGCAAGCTTAATTTTTCCGCTTTCCAATCCCATAGCGGCATTAAAAATTTTCAAAACAGATCCTGGCTCATACAATCCTTTTGTTGTAAAGTTGAACAAAGCTCTCTCCTCTGGAACCGAATTCAAATTCGGGTCATAATCCGGCAAAGAAATCATTGATAAAATCTCTCCGGTATTAACATCCATCAAAATTGCCGCGGCTCCGATAGCATTAAATTTTTCGACAGCTTTAGTAAGTTTTGACCTGATAGTATCTTGAACACCTGCATCAATGCTCAAACTAAGCGGTAAATCAGAAGTTGTAAGTCTTTCGTTCAATTCTTTTTCCAGCCCCGAAATCCCGATATTATCAACATTGGTTTTGCCCAAAATATGAGCAAAAAGGTTTTTGTGAGGA
>JAGCFG010000116.1 GCA_017650255.1 Alphaproteobacteria bacterium
ACAAAAAGACCTTTTTCCTGTAGGGTTATGATGTGATTTTCTTCTAAGTCGTATTCGTCTTCGATATCGCCGACAATTTCTTCGAGCAAATCCTCAATGGTAACAAGTCCGCATACTCCGCCATAGTCATCAACAACAACGGCCATGTGATTTTTGTTTTGCTGCATGTCTTTCAAGAGGTCCAAAACAGATTTTTCTGGCGGGACAAGTTTTATTTTGTTGGCTTCAATTTGGGATACCGGCATTTTGTCTTGTCCGCGGAGCAGGCATTTGGCCAAATCTATAATATGCAAAAATCCGGTAATGTCGTCTAATGATTCTCCATAAATGGGAATACGAGAATGGCCTTTTTCCACCATCAATCTTGCCAAATCTTCGACAGTTCCATCCTTTTGAAAAGCAATAATATCCGAGCGGGGAACCATTACACGGCAGGCTTTTTTGTCTTTGATGTCCAAAAGATTTCCGATTAAAAGCTGTTCGTGTTCACTAAAAGCGTCTTTTCCTGTGTTGTCAACGGCCTCTTCGATTAGGTCTTCTATGGTTTCGCGAACATCTTCGCTGCCTTTGTTGAAGATGTTTTTGAAATAACTGCAAAAACCGTGATTATGATTTTCGTCGCTCATAATTTATATTTTCTCCTGATAGGGGTTTGCAATGTTAAAATTTTTTAAAATTCTTATTTCTTCGGCTTCCATTTCTTGTGCTTCTTCCGGCTCAATGTGGTCATATCCCAAAAGGTGCAGAATGGCGTGAACCAAAATGTGACAATAGTGGTCATGAAGTGAAATTTCTTCACTCACACTTTGATTGAGCATTGTGGTGAGGGCAATAATGATATCGCCAAGCTCAATCTCTTGATTTTGTTTGAGATAGTGGTCGAACTCTTCGTCGTCGATATTGGCAAAAGAGAGGACATTCGTCGGTTTGTCGAGGTTGCGAAATTCGGAATTGAGTTCTTTAATCTCTTCGTCATCACTCAGTGAAAGGTTGATAATCACTTTTTTGTTTTGCAACCAAGACGGGTTTTTGTCGTTGATTACTTGTTCGACAATTTTTTCGGACAGCTCTTCGACTTGCGGAAGTTCTTTTTTCCACAAGTTTTGAGAGATTATGGTGTTTAATTTGGTTTTAATCATTTTCTTCCTTTTGCTTTTTTTCATAGGCCAAGACGATTTTTGATACAAGTCCGTGACGGACAACGTCTTCGGCAGAGAAAGTTACGGAAGTGATGCCTTTTATGTTTTTCAGGGTATAGAGTGCATCTTTAAGTCCGGAGGTGCTGCCGCGTGGAAGGTCAACTTGGCTCAAGTCACCATTGACAACCATGCGAGAGTTTTCACCCAAACGCGTTAAAAACATTTTCATCTGCATGGGGGTGGTGTTTTGAGCCTCGTCCAAAATTACAAAAGCGTTAGACAAGGTTCTACCGCGCATAAAGGCCAAAGGGGCAATTTCAATCTCGCCGGCGGCAAGCTTCTTGTCGACCTGTTCTGAGGGCAACATTTCGTATAATGCATCATATAAAGGGCGCAGATAAGGGTCGACTTTTTCTTTTAAGTCTCCCGGCAAAAAGCCTAAGTTTTCTCCTGCCTCGACAGCAGGACGAGACAAGATTATCTTGTCGATTTTGCCCTCTAACATCATGGAAACAGCCAGAGCAACGGCAAGATAGGTTTTTCCGGTTCCGGCAGGTCCAAGGCCGAATACCAGCTCGTTATTCATCATTTCCAAAATGTATTTGGCTTGCATTTGCGAGCGTGGATAAATATGACGCTTTTTGGTTTTTAGGACAATTTCGCTGAGATTGATATTTTTTTCGGCAGGTGCATCCTTTTTGTCTTTGTTGTTCATTCTGATTGCGGCCTTAATCTCTTGTTCGTCAATCAAAATTCCTCGGCTGGCTTTGATATACAGATCATTGATAGCTTGTCTGGCTTTTTGACAATTTTGTTCTTTTCCTTTTATGTGTATGCGGTTGCCGAAGGTTGTAATTTCGACATTGAGAATCTCTTCAACAAGATGGAGATTGTCGTCATTGGGGCCGACAAGTTGTTGAAGAAGCTGGTTGTTAAAAAGTTCAAATTCTGTTTCTGCCATGATATAATGCCTTTTATTCTAGTGTTCCTGTAAGCGAATTTGTTCCGCCACAGGTAACGGTTACGTTTTTTATGAGATTAAGGTTTTCTTTGCCGCCTTTTACCACGATGGTTTGCATATATGGTGTGCGGCCGAAAATTTCACCTTTGTTGCGAGCTGAGCTTTCAAATAATACCGGCATGGTTTTTCCAACACATTTTTGGTTGAAATCAAGCTGCATTGCAAAAAGTTCTTGCTGCAATATTTGCAAGCGTTGTTGCTTGACTTTTTCTTCTACCTGATTGGGGTAGACAGCGGCAGGTGTTCCGGCACGACGACTGTATTTGAAAGAAAATGACTGAATGTAGTTTATCTGTTTGGCCAAATTCAGAGTTGCTTCAAAATCTTTATCGGTTTCGCCCGGAAAACCTACAATAAAGTCGGAAGAAAAGCGCAAATCGGGGTTGGCGTTTTGCAGTTTTTCGATTATTTGCAAATATTGTTTGCTGTCGTGACGGCGGTTCATTGCCTTTAAAATTTTGTCAGAGCCGGATTGCAGGGGCAAATGCAGATAGGGCATAAGTTTTTTTAGGTTTTTATGGCACAAAATCAGCTCGTCGGTCATATCTGCAGGATAAGATGTTGTGTAGCGCAGGCGTTTTAGGCCGTCAATTTCGGACAGGCAATTGAGCAGATATGCGAGAGAACGCTCTTTGCCTGAAGCATCTTCTCCATGGTAACAATTTACATTTTGTCCTAAGAGGTTTATTTCCAAAACTCCGGAATTTACCAGTTCTTTTGCTTCTTTTATGACATCTTCTAATGGTCTTGAGGTTTCTACCCCGCGGGTGTAGGGGACAATGCAATAGGTGCAGAAATTGTTGCATCCTTCTTGAACAGCCAAATAGGCACAGCCGCCGTGAGCGTGATTTTCGGGCAAGAAGTCAAATTTGCTTTCTGCGGGAAAATCTGTATCTATTATGCAAATTTTTTTGTCGCGGGCAATGCGGGCTAAAATCTCGGGTATGCGGTGATAGGTGAGAGGTCCGGTGGCAAAGTTGACAAAGGGAGCGCGTTTGGCAATTTGTTCATTTTCGGCCTGAACAACGCAGCCGACAACACCGATAATGGTTTCTTTGCCATCTAAAGATCGCTCGTTTTTGACAATTTCTACTCTGCCAAGGTCAGAAAATAGTTTTTCTGCGGCTTTTTCTCTGATGTGGCAAGTATTAAAAAGTATTATGTCTGCATTTTTTATCTGGGTTGCGGGTTTGTATCCCATATTTTCCAAAATGTCGGCAATCCTTTGTGAATCGTAGACATTCATTTGGCAACCATATGTTTTTATGTAATAGTTCACTTTATTTTTTATGACCTCTATCAAATTTTTATTTTATCTATATTAGAACAATCAATGCTTTTTTCAAGCGATTTTTGCAGTTATGAGATTTTTATCTTTTTTAAGGCTTAATTAATGTTTTTGTGGTAGAAAACTGACTATAAATTTTATTTGGAGGTTTTTATGGGCAATTCTTTTGATAGTGTTATGGAACTTAGTAATGAAGAAAAAGTTGCTTATATGATGGCGTTTGCAAGATTGGCAGGGGCTGACGGAGTTTTTAGTGATGTGGAAAAGGAATTTATTGAGGATATGGCAAAAAGCTATTTTTTGCCTGAAAAAAGTTTACAAAGAATATTATCTGCTACTGATAGTGACGTTATTAGTGCTGTTAAGAATATTAAACGACGTCGTGTCGCATTAGATTTGATTAAAAATTTGTGCTTTCTGGGATATTCGGATGAAGAATTGAGCGACGAGGAGCTGTTGTTTATCGGAAAAGTTGGAGAAGCAATGGGCGTTGCTCCGGAAAAAATTGAAGAAATCAGCGAGTGGGTTGTTGAAAAAATTATATTGGCTGAAAGAGCTAAGATTGTTTTTGAAGAGGTTCAATGAGGAGAGGGTGCTTTGTCTTTTGATGAAAATGATGAAGAATACGAAGAATATGTAGATGATAAAATCTTGCGCTTGCAGGAAGTGCGCCGGCAATACAGATTGAATATTATCAAAGAACAAGACCAAAGACGTGCCGTTGTTGAGGGTTTGAGGAATATTTATGTGGATTTGGATGGGCATGATTTGGTGAAAACCTCTTATGATGTTGTTTTGATGGATAAAAACGACATTATGAAAATTAATGACAAAGAGATTAAAGTTGCAGATTTGCAATTTATGTTGGCAGAGTCTATTGAGCTGATATGTTCTGGAACAAATTCTGTTCAGGAATATTTCAGTTGGTTCGGAGAATGTGCAGATATTATGTCACATATGAATGATGGTTTTATTTCTAATGTGGATTTAAGTGAGCGAAATGCTTGGGTGGCTTATTCTTATACGCGAGAGGCTGAATTATTAACCTGTTTGGCTCTTTATAAAAGCAGTTCTTATCCGGCAGCTGAGAAAAAATATGACTTTTTATATAATAAATTGGTAAAGTTGCGCCAGATGAGGTCTGCAATATTGGAAACCACAATCGGAACTGCTGACGAGAAAGAAGAAAAAAATAAAGAAAATGAAAAAACTCCGTTGTCTGGGTATATGGATGCATTGTCTAAGTTTGGCAGCATGGGAGCAATGTGGAACATGCCGGTTAAGGAGCTTTATCAAATGGGCATGTATCATGGTGATGACTATGATCTTGCCGGTGAATATAAGTATTTTTACGGCAAGTATGAGCCGGTTGCTGAGTTGGAAGAGCACAGAGAAAAATATGCTTTTGAAAAAGATTTGAAGAAAAACTTTGCGTCAAATATGAGTAAAAAGCATTTTGAGGAACTGTCGCCTTCTGAGGAGCTTATTGAAAATTGTGAACAGAAAGAGGAGAAAAAAGAGGACAAAAAGCTAGTAAATAGGAGAATACATCATTTAAGAAAATATTATGTACCAAGGCATAAAAAGCGTAAAAAGTTTTTTGATGCCGAGCGATATCGCGGTCTTTTTTAAAATTGATGTGATTTATCGCAAAAATGGCTGGACAATTATAAAAAATAGATTCATAATTGCCGGCAGTTAGTAACTTTTATATTTAAGGAGTTTTACATGAGTTTAGTCGGATTTGTATTTATTGTATGTGCATTGATTGTGCTTTTTGATATGGTTGTTTCTTTGTTCAAGAAGTATAAGATGTTTGATTTTGATAAAAACGAGATTATGCACAAGACAGTTGATTTTATCAGCAAACTTACTTCTCCGGTTTATGCCAAAGTTGCAGAGGCTTTGCCAGAGAGATTTCATAATATCTTGGGGGTAAATGTTATTCCTCTTCTAATCTTTATTGTTTTGGCTATTCTCGGACAGCTGATGCTCTAATATAAATCGTTTTAGCAAGGCGGCTTTGGCCGCCTGTTTTTTTTGTTTGGATGATATGATATATTCAATAACAAAAGACGGGGTTCTTCTGTCTGTAAAAGTCATTACAAATGCGGGAACTTCTGCCATTAAGGATGTCGTGAAAGATGCTGATGGCAGAGAATTTTTACGACTAACAGTGGTGAGTGTTCCGGAGAAGGGCAAGGCAAATAAAGAAGTTATAAAACTGCTTTCAAAGGAGCTTGAGGTTCCAAAGAGCGTTTTGTCTGTTGAAACAGGGGAAACTTCGCATTATAAGAAAATTTTGATACAAAAAAATGATGATGATATTGTTAATAAATTGAACAAATGGAGCGAACATGGTGGCGAAAATTGTTGATGGAAAGAAAATGGCGGCTGAAATAGCTGAAGATTTAGCCGTAAAAATTGCTAAATTGTCTCAAAAACCGCATTTGGCCGTTGTGTTGGTTGGTGATTGTGAGGCCAGTTTGATTTATGTTCGCAACAAGAAAAAAGCTGCTGAATCTATCGGGATGAAATGTAGCGTGCATCATCTTGCGGAAAGAACAAGCGAAAAAGAGTTGTTAGATTTGCTTGAAAAGCTCAATAATGACAAGGATGTCAATGGGATTATTGTGCAAATGCCGCTGCCTGAACATATAGACTCTGACAAAGTGCTCGAGGCTATTGCTTTGGCAAAAGATGTTGACGGTTTTTGCCCTTATAATATGGGGTTGTTGCATGCAAATTCTAAAAATGCTACTGTCCCGGCAACTCCAAAGGCAGTTTTGTATATGTTGGAGCATACACTCGGCAATATAAGCGGAAAGCATGCGGTGATTATCGGACGCTCGAATATTGTGGGCAGACCTTTGGCTTCGTTGCTGCTTAATAGTGATTGTACAGTTACAATCGGGCATAAGCAAAGTGTGGATTTGCAAAAACTTACGGCGCAGGCGGATATTTTGGTTTCGGCTTGCGGAGTACCTCAGATGGTTGACGAAAAATGGGTGAAAGATGGCGCCACTGTGATTGATGTTGGCATTACTCGTGTTGATGGTAAAATTTGTGGTGATGTTGATTTTGCAAAAGTTGCAGAAAAGGCAGAGTTTATAACGCCGGTGCCGGGCGGAGTTGGGCCTATGACGGTGGCTATGCTCTTGGAAAATACTTGGCTGGCGTATAAAAAACAAAATAAACTAGGATAAATAAAAAAGGAATGAGACAACTCATTCCTTGGGAAAAGAAAAAACAATCAATTGTTGTAACGGTGGCGAAGATAACTGCCACAACAAGGACAGCTACAAGAACAAGCATTGCTCGTTCTCTCGGGCTGTATGACGAAAACTTTTTCAGTGATGACCATTTTAGCGGAAACCACAAAAGCATAATCAAAAAGGCAATAATGCCAAGTTCGACTATGACAAAAATTAATTTTAAGATAAATAAAAATATTTCCATAATTTTATGAATTTGTGAATAATATGTAAATAGTGATAACTTGTGTTGACACTACTGTGTTTTATTGTGTTTGTCAATTTAAATCAGACAACAAAAAAAGGGATAAAAACTTATCCCTGACAAACGAAAAAATAATAAACTGTTCCCACAATTGCCAGCAGGACAATCACCGCCAGAATACTCAAGATGACAATCCCGAATTTGTGGCCAATAGAGCGTGGATCTTGTAAAAGCCCCCACATTGCAAAGACAATCACAAGCAACACCACCACTTCAAGCAAAAGATAAAGCAAAGCAAACATAATCATAACTTTAATTTTTAATAATAAATAAATAGTGTTAATTGTGGAAGATATTAACTACATTTACTTATTTGTCAAGCTGTTATATGGCTTTTTTGAGCTCGGATATTGCCTCATCAAACTGCGAGCTGTCAGAGCCTCCGGTTTGTGCCATATCAGGACGTCCGCCGCCGCCGTTGGCGCCGATGAACGGAGCAACCAACTTGACAAGGTTGTTTGCCGGATATTTGGCGGACATATCGTCTGTTACGCCGATGACAACCGAAACTTTGTCGTCGGTGGTTGAGAAGAGGGCGATAATTCCGCTTTTTATCTGGTCTTTAAGCTCGTCAACAAAGCCTTTCATCTCTTTTGGGGAGATGTTTTCCAGCTTTTTGGCAACAAAATTGATACCATTAATCTTTTCGACGGCATTATCAGAGCCGGTAGAACCGGTCATCATGGCTTTTTTTAGGTTTAGGACTTCTTGCTCGAGTTTTTTCTTGTCTTCGACGAGCTGAGAAATTTTTGCCTCCAAATCATGCGGATTTGATCTTAAAGATTGGCAAATGCGACTGATTTGGTCTTTTTCGCCATAGGCAATATTTTCGGCGGCTTGTCCCGTTACAAACTCAATTCTTCTGATACCGGCGGCCACTGCAGATTCTGCAACAATGGTGAAGTAGCCGATATCGCCGGTGGCACGAACATGGGTTCCTCCGCAAAGTTCAACCGAAAAGGCTTCTTTTTCGTCTTCCATACTGACAACGCGTACTGTTTCGCCGTATTTTTCGCCGAACAAAGCCATGGCACCTTGTTTGATGGCATCTTCGGGCAACATAATGCGGGTGACACATTTGTAGTTGCGGCGTACGGCATCGTTGACAATGTTTTCAACCTTGCGTAATTCTTCAAGGGTTACTTGTTTTGGGTGAGAAATGTCAAATCTGGCGCGGTCGGCAGCGACCATGGAGCCTTTTTGAGCAACGTGCTTACCCAAAACATCACGCAGAGCGCGGTGTAAGAGGTGGGTTACTGAGTGATTGGCACGGATTTTGTTGCGGTTTTGCTCATCGACTTCAAAAGAGGCAAAGTCGAGAGTTTTGACAGAGCCGGTTATAAGTTTGCATTTGTGGATAATCATTCCGTCCAATTTCTTTTGAGTATCAATAACTTGCGCGGTAAAGTTAATGTTTTTGATTAAACCAATATCACCAACCTGACCACCACATTCGCCGTAAAAAGGTGTTTGGTTGGCAACCAGATAGAACTCGCCGTTGGTGACATTGTCAACAATTTGTGAGTTTTGTACCAAGGCTGTGATTTGTCCGTCGGCTTTAATCATGTCATAGCCCAAAAATTCGCTTTTGCCTTGTTGGTCAAAGACTTCAAACCAAATTTTTTCAATGCCTTCGTCGCCGCTGCCTGCCCAGTTTTTGCGGGCTTCGGCGCGTTGTTTTTCCATGGATTGGTTAAAGCCGTCAACATCAACGGAGATATTTTTAAGTTTTAAGGCGTCTTGGGTTAAATCGAGCGGGAAACCATAGGTGTCATAGAGTTTGAAGGCGGTTTGTCCGTTTAAGGTATCGCCTGCGTGCAAGTTAGATGTTTCTTCTTCCAGCAATTTCAGGCCTTTTTCAAGAGTACGGATAAATTTGCTTTCTTCGGTTTTCAGGGTTTCGACAATCAAATCTTCGGCGCAATAAAGTTCCGGATATGCCTCGCCCATTTCGTGTTGGAGGGCAGGGAGAAGTTTGTGCATCATCGGCTCTTTTACGCCAAGCATTTGGATATGGCGCATAGCACGTCTCATAATGCGGCGCAGAACATAGCCACGGCCTTCGTTGGAGGGCAAAACGCCGTCGGCAATCAAAAAGGCTGATGAACGCATGTGGTCGGCAATAACATTGTGTGAAGATTGGAGCTCGCCTTTGGGATCGGAATGGGCAATTTCGGCAATGTTGTTAATTAAGTTTTGGAATAAATCGATATCAAAATTGGAGTGAACACCTTGTAAAATGGCGGCAATTCTTTCCAACCCCATACCGGTATCAATAGAAGGCTTTTTGAGGTTGATACGAGAACCGTCCGGCAAATCTTCATATTGGTCGAAAACGAGGTTCCAAATTTCAATATAGCGGTCGCCGTCTTCTTCGGGGGTGCCGGGGAGACCGCCCCATACTTCGGGGCCGTGGTCATAAAAAATCTCGGAGCAGGGGCCGCAGGGGCCGGTGTCGCCCATTTGCCAAAAGTTGTCTTTGGTAGCAATACGGATAATTCTGTCATCTGGCAGGCCGGAGATTTTTTTCCAGAGGTTGAAAGCTTCGTCGTCGGTGTGATAGACTGTGGTAACCAATTTTTCTTTGGGCAAACAAAATTCTTTGGTTAAGAGCTCCCAAGCATAGTAAATAGCTTTTTCTTTGAAATAATCGCCAAAAGAAAAGTTGCCAAGCATTTCAAAAAATGTGTGGTGTCTGACGTCGTATCCGACGCTGTCGAGGTCGTTGTGCTTTCCGCCGGCGCGAACGGATTTTTGCGCAGTGGCAGCGGTTTTGTAGCTACGGGTTTCGGTGCCGGCCAAAATGTTTTTGAACTGAACCATGCCGGAATTTGTGAACATCAAGGTCGGGTCATTGTCGGGAACAAGCGACGAAGATGGCACGATTGTGTGGCCGTTTTTGGCAAAATAATCAAGAAAAGTTTTGCGAATTTGGTTTACGGTAGCAGTCATTTGTTATCAACCTCTAAATCTTTATTGTTATCATAAGTGAACATTTTTAATGCAAAAACATTGATAACGCAAGAAAAAAGTTGCGTCTGTAAAGAAAAATGTTGGAATATTGAAAATTATGGACAAAAATCAGTTTTTGTGGTATGCTAATCTTATGTTAAGATTTTAGAAGTAGTCTACTAAAAGTATTATGGGAGAATGGCCATGGAAGACGAAAATGACAAAATGATATATGCCGAAGAGGGCAAGGAATATAAAGTAAAAGACTTGAATTATGAAGAGTGTGGATTTGGTGAAGTTGCAAAATTGCAATTTCCAAATGGATATAGGCTCAGTATTTTGAGGGTGGATTATGACAAATGTAAGAGAGCGGATGAAGGACCTAGAAGCGGTTCAAATTACCCTACGTTTGATTATAATTTTCCATATAATATTATGATAAATTCTGATGATTATCGACAGCGCAAAATGTTGGATAGAACCTGTTTTCGTCAGTCTGAACCAATAAGTATCAGAAGTGCAGAAGATGCAAATCAACTCTTGTATGATATTCAACATTTGGGTAAAACTGAAAAACATGATTTTTATTTGGATCAAATGGCTTTGGAAGGTCGTAACCTGAATGATTATAATGCGGTGAGACATCGTAATGAGTCTCCATTTGGTCATGCAAAAAGTAAAAAAGTTATGGAACTTGCAACTCCTACGTTGCAGTTAATTGAGGAAAAAGGACTTGATGCAGGTGAGGGAGTAAGAGAATATTTGGCGGCAGTTGATTCTATTCAAAAAGAGGATTCATTCTTTAAGTCTTGCACCGATGCTATTCGTATTGATTTTGATAATATTGATGAAAAAGCAGTTAAAGAAATGGATAAATCTCACCGTCTTTTGAGCTTTTACCTTGAGCGTATGCTGGTTGATGGGGTATATGAATACGATGAAGAATTTAAGAGAAAACTTTATGACAAATTAAGCGGAAAAGATGTTGAGCCTTTTACTTGCAAAAAAAAGCCCAAAGGTCTCAAACGTTTATTTATGTCAAGACATGAGAAATTTGGGATTGAGCACGAAGAGTGGCAGATTAAAGTGCTTAACGAACGTATGAATAGATGGTTTGAACATTATAAAGATGATCCTGTTTTTAGAGAAGGAGTTCCATATGACATGCTATGTTCAGATAAATCAATAAGACAAAAAGCTCATGATTATTATGCCTATATGAGTATTAAGCGAACTAAAGAAGAATGTGGTGAAGAAGATTTTGAACAGGGGGTTAACTTTCAAAAAAAACTTATTGCTGCGAAACGGAAAGTTAATAACCAAGAAAGAGCAAAAGAAAAATTCAATGATGTGAAAGAATTGTATTCGCAATCTGAGGATGCTCAAACAAAGCAACCGGAGGCAAAACGAGTCAACGCTCCTGAACCAAAGGGCAAAGTAACAACTGTGAGGCGCAATGATACAATAAAAGACCTATAATATGTTGGTAAGAACTGTTTGATATTTTTATCGAGATGATGACTGAAGATAGGCACCTGGTAAAGATTTCCCTTTTAGGGCGTTTATACAAGCCATAATCTTATCTCTGCGCTTTTCAAAGTCATATTCTTTAACCCAAAAAACAGATGAATCTTCTTTATTATTTTCTAATTTTTTATGATCTCCATCTTTGGAAGAATGTGTTTTTAGCAAAGATGAAGTCATTATCTCTTCGTCGGTTAATTCTTTAATATAATCATCATCCATTGCGGTTCCTTTATAGATGTTTTATATATTAGTACAGCAATTTATAATATATCTAAATTGTTTTAAAATTTTTTTAATAATTTTAGGGCTTATTCTACCACGATTATGTAGCTGTTGAGGTTGATAAAGGCGGCATTTAAGTAGGTGGCAAACAGAATCCATACGAAATATGGGAAAAACAGCCAAGCGGAGGTTTTGTTAATGCCCCAGAACATCATTAGGATATAATAGCTCAAAATGTCGATGGCCAAGAGAACGCCCAAGGCAAATGCGATATATCCCATGTAGAAAAAGCTGTATGTCCAGACTATGTGCAAGAATAACAAGCCTAAAAACAGGCTGTTAATCTTTTGATTTTTGTTTTTCTCAATGGTGGACATAAAAGCTAGATAAAAGCTTGCCGCCATCAGGGCATATAAAAGTGCCCATACAAACGGAAATACAATGTCCGGAGGAGTTGCCGCCGGTTGGGCAATGTCGTGATACCATTTTTCCATGCCGAAATTGTTGTAATAGGCGCCGATTGCCATTGCGGCAAAGGTCATAAAAAAGCAATAAAGCAATTTTTTGTAATCTATTTTCATTTTAATTCCTTTCTTTTGTGCTGTTTTTTATGGATATAATTTTGTCTGATAATAATTCAAGTTTAAAGGTTGCAAAATTTGTCTTATTGTTGTAGTTTGGGGCAAAATAAGGAGTGATAAAATTGAGTAGAAAGAATCAGGATAAAATTACCATTTATAATACCGAAGAGGATTTTGACGGTATGCGCAAGGCCGGTCAATTGGCCGCAGAGGTTTTGGACTTTATTACCGATTATGT
>JAGCFG010000117.1 GCA_017650255.1 Alphaproteobacteria bacterium
CATGGCATGTGCGCTATTGGTTCCGCCGTTTCCAGCGGTATCTTGAAAAGATAATGATCCGGTTCCCCGAAAAACATAGCCGATTCCTCCCTTCAGCCTTGGCAAAAGACGAGCGCGAATTTGCCAAACTCATGACCGCCAAAGCAAAAAAACTCGGCATGAAAAAAACCGTTTTCAAAAACGCCTCCGGACTTAACCATTCCGAACAAGTTACAACAGCTCGCGATATGGCAATTTTGGGCAGCGCGGTTTATCATCATTTTCCCAAATATTACAAACTGTTTTCCATGCGCACATTCAAATATAAAGGCAAAACTTTATATACCCACAACCACGTGTTGAAAGGTTTTAAGGGCGCCGACGGAATGAAAACCGGCTATCTGGCTGCTGCCGGATATAATATTGTTACCTCTGCCGAGCGCAATGGTTCGAGAATTTTGGCCGTAACTTTGGGACACAAGAGCATAAAAGACCGTGACACCAAAGTTATGCAAATGATGGACAAAGGCTTGAAAAAAATGGCTTTGAATACCAAAGCTCCCAACAAAGTATTGGCAAAATCAGAACTTCCGATAGCAAAAATCAAAGAAACAAAACCGAGCGAACCTTTCAAAATAACTGCTAAAAACGGCCTATGGGGCGTTCAAATCGGTTCTTTCGGCAACTATGCCAAAGCCCGCAGCTATGCCTTTAGCCTAAAACAAAAAATCCCTGAAATTAAAGCTTTTCCGATAGATGTCGAAGCTGTCGAAAAAGATATGGCAGTAATGTATCGATCAAGAATTGTAAATTTTGCAAAAAAAGATGCGCAAGAATTATGTAATCGTTTGAAAAAAGAAAATAAGTCATGTATAGTTGTGAAAGCAAATAAATTATCACAACTAACCATGGCAGAAAAATGATTGATAAAAAAGCACACATAATAACCGTCAGTAACGAAAAAGGCGGCACCGGAAAATCCACCATATCCATGCACATTTCCATCTTGCTGATGCAAGAGGGCTTCAAAACCGCTGTTGTCGACATGGACGGCCGACAAGGCACTTTGTCAAATTATATCAACAATCGTTGCGCTTTTGGCCGCCAAAACGGCATAAACCTCATTGTTCCACAGCTCATAACCGTAACTCCGCGTGAAAATACGGCAGAATATGCCAATCACATTTCCGAGATAAAAATGGCAATCGGTGAGCTGGCAAAATCTTATGATGCCATCATCATCGACACCCCAGGCACCAAAAACTATCTTTTTGAACTGGCTCACCAGCTGGCCGACACATTGATTACCCCGATAAGCGACAGTTTTATCGATTTAAATGTCCTTGGCACCATCGACGAAGCCAACCCCAAAAAACAACAAGCCGGACAATATGCTCAGTTTGTCTGGGAGATAAAAAAATATTTGGCACAACAAGGCAAGCCATTGCTTAACTGGATTGTTGTCGGCAACAAAATTTCGCCGTTCAACTCCCGCAACAAAAACCTGTTTTTTGAGCATTTGCAAAAAATCTCCAAAATGTACGGGTTTAGAGTTGCCGGCAACCTGCGAGACCGCACGATCTACAAAGAAATGTTTCCCCAAGGTTTGACGGTTCTTGACCTCAACACCAAAGACCTAAAAAGCAAAATGACCATGTCGCATCTTGCCGCCAAGCAAGAAATTAAAAGTTTGGCAGAATTTATCTGCCCGCAACGTTAAAGAAAGGCTCTCGTTATGAAAGAACTCAGTTTTTTAATGTTTTTAATTGCAATTTCCGCCATTTTGCTGACAATTTGCAACAAAATTTTTCGCCTCGACCAAAACAAAACCATCTCGATTTTTCCCTCAAAAGCCAAATTCAACCTCGCCTGGGGCTTTATCTTCTATACCACCTACGGTCTGATAATCGCAAAAACTTTTTGGCTCAAAGCAGGCTTTGTCTGCATAATCATCATACTAGCCGCCTATTTGTTATATTTATATTTGCTCTTAAATTTTCTTTATAAAAAACATATTTTTTTCCGCGACAGCATTCGCAAAATTTTACTTTGGAAATTTTCTCGCCAACAGCAAAAAGACAAAATTTATAAACTCGACAGCTATAATCTCGAGCAAACACTCCACATTTTAGGGCTTCCACCTTTTCCCGCGGACCAATCCGGATTGATAATCAAAAGAACCAAGGAGTTGAAGGCCCTCACAGAAGAACAAGATTTTAAAAAAAATTACTTAATTGAAATCATCAAAAAACTGGATAATAACTCTTGACAAAAATAGTCATTTTTTGTACAGTAAACATAAGAAAAAATTAAAAACTTATCTATTATGAAACAGTTATCATTATTAGCGACCTTGTTGTCGTACATTTTGCTATTTATTTTTTTAGCACAATGTGTGATGTCAATCATCGGAAAACAATTATTTTCTTCTCAAAGCATCGCTTTGACATGCTGTGCACTTGTCGCAGTCATTGCGCTTGCAAACATAATCATTGCAATTGCTGAACAAGATGGAAATTTAACCATCATTTATCCGGCGATACTCATGGTAGGAATTGTCCTTTCATTGTTCTTCAAAACAATGCAAACAAACATTTTCTATCTAATTGTAATGACATGTGTCAGCGCATGTTTGACAATTGTCAACCAAGAACAGCTGCAAGGATACGCTTAACAAAAAACTTCCCCACCATCTGGTGAGGAAGTTTTTTTATATCAGAACCTCACGTAGATAGCGCTCCGCCTCCAAAAAAGCCTGACACCCCGATCCTGCCGCCGTAATCGCCTGCCGATAAACCGGATCTTTGACATCTCCTGCAGCAAAAACCCCATCAACACTTTACCGACAGCTTCCCATCGGGGTAACAATATATCCATCCTTATCATGCGGCAGCGACTTCCTGAATATTTGCGTATGCGGCTGATGCCCGATTGCCACAAACAAACCTGAAAC
>JAGCFG010000118.1 GCA_017650255.1 Alphaproteobacteria bacterium
AAAAATGTTTTGCCCAATGATATTATGATTTTTTATTGTTGACAATATGATATTTTGCCAATATAAGACATTTTGAACCGAGAGTTTTGACTGTGTCGAAGCTTTAATTAATAATAATAAACCGGAGATTAAAAAATGAAAAGAACATATCAACCATCTAAGATTGTAAGATCTCGCCGTCATGGTTTTCGTACCCGTATGGCAACACAAGGCGGTCGCAAAGTTTTGGCTGCTCGCAGAGCTAGAGGGCGTGCAAAACTTTCTGCATAAATAGGGCGTGAAATGCCTGTTTTTTCCGTATTGAAAAAAAGAAGTGATTTTGTCAGGCTGACAAAGTCTGGTTTTTCTGTTGCTACAAAAACTTTAGTTTTGCAAGCAATTGAAAGCGGACTTGATGTTTTGACCGGAAAGCCGAGAGTTGGATATACAACAACAAAAAAAATCGGAAAAGCGCATGTTAGAAACAGATGTCGCCGCAGACTTAGGGCTGCGACGGCATTGCTTTTTGATAAATATGCGATGCCTGATTTTGATTATGTTTTGATTGCGCGTTACAGGACGGAAAATGCGGATTTTAGGCAAATTTGTGCTGATTTGCAATATGCACTGAAAAAAGTAAAGGCTAATTTTTCGGGAGCAGAGGAAGATGCTAAAGAAAATAGTGATTTTTCCTGTTAAGGTTTATCAAAAACTAATTTCGCCGATGATGCCGCACGTTTGCAGATATCAGCCGACTTGTTCGCAATATATGATAGATGCAATACAAACGTATGGGATTGTGAAAGGTTTTTGTTTGGGAATTAAGCGGATTCTTCGTTGTCATCCATGGGGTGGTTGCGGTTATGATCCGGTTGTTCCTAAAAATGGTGATAAAAACTTGCA
This sequence comes from Alphaproteobacteria bacterium, assembly GCA_017650255.1. Taxonomy (GTDB): domain Bacteria; phylum Pseudomonadota; class Alphaproteobacteria; order RF32; family CAG-239; genus JAFUYI01. The sequence goes on from JAGCFG010000118.1 coordinate 883, forward strand.
TTAGTTTCAAATGTTGTTATATTTTTTACAAATTTAACAAAATGGTAGGGATTTTTTATGAAAGAAGATTTGAAAAGTTTTTATTTAGCGGTTTTGCTGTCTATGGCTGTTGTTTTTGTGGCAAATCAATGGATTTTTGGAGATAAAAATGTTGAAAATGCAGAGTCTGCAGCGATAGAGGAAGCTTCTGTGCTGCAAGCGGAAAACGAAAGTGCTTCGGCAAAGGAAGAAAATACATTTTTGGCTGTTGATGATGTTTTAAGAGCTTCTCCACGAGTTGATATTTTGAACAATGATTTACAAGGAAGTATAAGGCTTGTTGGTGGGCGAATCGACAATATAAAATTGCGTAGATATAAACAAAGTTTAGAAAAAGCCAGTCCAGATGTTGAGCTTTTTGCTCCCGCAAAAACAAAAAATCCCTATTATGCGGAATTTGGGTGGCTTTCTAATGATAAAAACTTAAAATTGCCGAATTCTGAGACGCTTTGGAGTTTGAGAGGAACTAAGCTGACACCAAAAACCCCTGTTATTTTGGAGTGGGACAACGGGGAAGGCTTGCGTTTTGTGACCAAGTTCAGTTTGGACGACAATTATATGTTTGTTGTTGAGCAAGCTGTTGAGAATAATACTGCAGAAAAAGTTACATTGTTTCCATATGGTATGATTGTAAGGTCTCCGGAGGAAGTATCAAGAAGCATTGTTCACGAAGGATTGATAGGCGTTTTTGATGATAAACTCGAAGAAATAGAATATTCTGATTTGAGTAAGGAAAGTAAAGAATTTAAAGCAAATAAAGGTTGGTTCGGTTTTTCGGACAGATATTGGTTTTCTTCTATAATTTTCGGGAACAAACAACCTGTAAGAGTTAAGTTTTCACAGAACAACGAAAGGACATATCAGGCAGATTTTGTCGGAGATGCTGTTGAAGTTGCAAGCGGTTCGGTCGCTTCTGTCAGAGATATGATGTATATTGGTGCTAAAGAAATTAAACTACTTGATAATTATGCAAAAAATTTGAATATAAACAAATTTGATTTGGCGGTTGATTTTGGTTGGTATTACTTTTTGACAAAGCCGTTCTTTTATATTTTGGACTATTTGTATAAGTTAATCGGCAATATGGGATGGGCGATTTTGCTTTTTGCGGCATTGTTAAGATTGTTTATGTTTCCGATTGCCAATAAGTCTTATGAAAATATGGCAAAGATGAAAAAATTGCAGCCGAAAATGAAGGAACTGCAAGAAAAATATGCCGGCGATAAATTGAAATTGCAACAAGAAACAATGTTGTTATACCAAAAGGAAAAAATTAACCCGGCTTCCGGTTGTTTGCCGATGTTTATTCAAATTCCGGTATTTTTCTCTTTGTATAAAGTGTTGAATATTGCCATAGAGATAAGGCAAGCACCATTTGTCGGCTGGATTAAGGATTTATCTGCACCTGATCCATTGGTTATATCTCAGTGGTCTCATTTGCCGATGCCAGCATTTTTAGATATTGGTATTTGGCCGATTGTAATGGGTATTACAATGTATATTCAGCAGAAGATGAATCCGGCTCCAACTAATAAAGACCAAGCAAGAGCCTTTGCTTTGATGCCTTTAATTTTTATGTTTATGATGGGGCATTTTGCTTCGGGTTTGGTTATATACTGGTCGTTCAGTAATTTGCTTTCGATTATTCAGCAAAGAGCGATTATTGTAAAGAACAGGGATAAGTGATGACAGAGCTTTATAGCAAAGAAGAGTTGGAAGAAGGAAGAAAGCTTTTTGCTTCAAAATGCGATTTTGTTTTGGGGGTTGCAGATTTAAAACAACTTCCGGCGGATAATGATTTTGATGAAATTGCTTTTGCCGGACGCTCAAATGTGGGAAAGTCCAGTTTGATAAATGCTCTCACCGGTAGAAAGACTTTGGCAAAAACTTCAAATACTCCTGGAAGAACACAACAGCTTAATTATTTTAATTTGGCAGACAAAATTTATGTTGTTGATATGCCCGGCTATGGTTTTGCTCAAGCTCCGGAATCTTTGGTGAAAAAATGGCAGAAAATGATATTTGCTTATTTGCAGGGGCGGGCAAATTTGAAAAGAGTTTTTTTGCTGATAGATTCTAGACACGGGATAAAAAAAGTTGATTTGGAAATTATGGAAATGCTTGATAAGGCCGCTGTGAATTATCAAATAGTTTTGACCAAGTCAGATAAAATTTCTGCTGTTGAATTGGATAAGGTTGTTAAATCAACACAGGAAAAATTGAAAGAGCATGCAGCGGCGCATGTGAAAGTGCTGGTTACTAGTTCAGAAAAAAAGAATGGAATTGATGAGGTTAGGGCAGAAGTTGCAAAACTAATCAATAACTGCTGAATTTAGATTTACCAATAAAATCAAGCTTAGCAAAAAAGCAATCATGGAGAAACCGGCTTTTACTGATATGGTGTCGGGGATTTTGTTGTATTTGTTTATTCCAAAAACAAAAAGTGGAGCTGTTAAAAGTATGACAGTGACGTATCCGGGGTTGGGGGCGATGCGCAAGGCAAGAGTTTTGGCAATTATTAGAATACTACTGAAGGCAACAACATAAATGCCGGCATTACATTTGTGTGAAGATAAAATTTGTTGCCAGAAAAACTTAAAATCAAGTTTTGTTTCTTTTATAAACCAGAAAGCGTTAAGCGTTCCGCTAACAAAGGTGGAAACAGTTAAATAGTAGGCGAGGGCGGCAAATACTGATGAACCGCGCAGAGCTATCTCTTTTGTGGCAATGCTCATTCCTGCAAGGGATAGAATTGCCGGTAACATATAATTTGCAAGTTGGTAGGATACGGGGCTTTTTATCATTTGCCAATAGCTTACAGTAAAGCCTATTATTAAAAAAATTATGACAATTACTATTGCTTCGTTGTTTGTCATAAGTTGAAAAGATTGAGGCGTTAATATCCACCAAAAGATTGTGGTTATTATTGCTGTTAAAGCCATTACGCGTGAGGTTGCTCCAGAGCCGTAGTAGGCAGAGGCAAAAAACAAATGGGAGTCATAAATGGCTATCATAATTCCTTGGGCTATCAACAAAAGCCAATAAGAGTATGAGGTAGGGAAGGGGAATAAAAAACAAAAAGGAAAAGAAATTATTGCAATTCCCCATCCGCGCCAAATTCCGAGCAAATATGCGTTTAGCTTGTAATGTTGGTTAAACAGGGTATAAATTGCGGTGAAAAATGAGTAGATAATTCCATAAAAAAACCAGAGCATATAAAATCCTTTCATATATTAAATATGCTCTGGTGCGTTGAATAAAAGACTTTAGTTAATTTTTATTTATAAGATTCAAGCCAAGAAATGATTGTAGATTGAGGGTTCAAGCCGATTTTGGTGTCGACTTGTTTGCCGTCCTTAAACAAAAACATTGTTGGAATACTGCGAATTCCGAAGCTAGCTGCGGTATTTGGTGAATCGTCAACATTCATTTTGCAAATTTTTACTTTATCGCCCATAGTTTTATTTACTTCTTCTAAAATGGGGCCTAACTGACGGCAAGGACCACACCATTCTGCCCAAAAATCAACCAATACCAAGCCTTTGCTTTGGAGAACTTCGGTTTCAAATTGTGCGTCGTTTATCGATAACATAATTTTTCCTTTCAAATAAAATATCTCAATATTTATATAAATATCTTATTTAAGATATTAAAGTATTGTTTTGAAAATACAACTATTATTTATGAAATTTTCATCATGTAAGCGCTGTTTGTCCAAAGAAGAAATGTCTCGATATCTTTTTGCGGATAGATTTTTTTTAGCAAAGATTTGTATGCCGCAAGTTGAGATATATAAGCTGGAGGAACATCGTTGACGGTTTGGGGGACTTGTCTATTGGTTTTGTAATCGACAATAATTACTTTTTCATCGGAAATTATCAGTCGGTCAATTTGTCCTGAAATTATTTTTCCATCAACTTCTCCCATAATGGGGACCTCTGCCTGTGAGTTTGTACTAAAGACTATGCCGAACTCTTTATTTTCTATCAATGCGGTTATTTCCTGATGTATTTTTTGTTGTTCTTGTTCAGAAAACTCAGGTACTTTGCTTTTTATAAATTTTACAATACTTTCTGTGCGTTGCTCTTGGGGAATATCGGGAATAAATTGCAAAAGCTTGTGAATTATTGTTCCTCTTTTATAAAAAACAGAGTTGTCAACTGCAGAAAGAGGAGAAATAGGCGCCGGTTCAGTTTCTTCCAGTTTTGACGGGGTTAAAGGTTTGGAAAGAGGTTTTTCTTTGGCTGCGGGAACAAACATAAAATCTGGAACATTGTAATTTGCTGTTGTCTGTTCGTTTGAGGTGTTTTTTTCAACAACGAGTTCTTGAGGGGATTCATAGCTCCAGGTTGTTTCGTGGCAGTCAGCAAATTTTGTAAAATTTTTTTGAAACATATTGTACCAAGAATTATCGGGAGATTTTGTTTTTTTACGGAAACCGCAAAAAATCATCATATCTTCGGCTCTTGTTACGGCGACATAGAGAAGGCGTCTGTACTCTTCGAGCATTTTTTCTGTTTGCTTATTTTTTATTGTGTTACAAAGAGCGTCATAATCGTCGGAGCAATTGGGATGAAGGAAATAGTTATCATCCCATAAAAAACCGGCTTCGCGGTTTGATTTTGGAACTCTTGTTGTGTCCGGTAAAATTACAATTGGTGCCTGAAGTCCCTTTGAGCCGTGGACTGTCATCATTCTAACCATATCGTTTTTGGATTGTTCCATCTCTCGCTTAATTTCGATGTCGTCGGAACTTATCCAGTTGATAAAATTTTGCAATGAAGCTATATGAGATTGTTCAAAAGATAGGCTCAAATTGATGAATTCGTCTATCCCATCTTCGGCTTCTTTCCCCATGCGTTCATAATATTTTTTGCGTCCTCCTTTTTTGCTCATAACGTGATTATAAAGTTCAAATGGGCGGGCATAGTCAGCCATATTGAAGAGTTCTTTTAAGTCCTCAGCGATTTTTTGATATTCGGGCATATTGAGAAGAGAATTCCATAAGGTTCCTTGCCTTTTGTAGCATAGCTTAAATAAGTCGTTGTCATTAAGTCCGTAAAGAGGAGACTTTAAGACTTCGGCTAAGCTTAAGTCGTCATCGGGCAGAAGCAAAAATTTTCCCAGACTTACAAGGTCCTGTACGGCGATTTGTTCCATCAAATTTATTCTGTCAATACCTGAGATGTTGATGTTTAGGGCTTTACATTCGCGAATTAGCTCTTCGCAAAAATTGTCACGACTGCGGACCAATATCAAAAAATCTCCATATTGCAAAGGCCTGTTTTTGGATTTCAAAATTTCTTTTGAAGAAACCATTTTTTTCATTTTTTCAGCAATCATTTTTGCCATTTGAGTTGAGGTGGAGATCTCTGTTGTTCTTTTTGTGGGGAGGGTCCATTCGTCTTCGTCTTTTTCTTCTGTGGGTTCAATAATTTCCCAAAATTCTACTTTACCTCCTTCTCCCTTGCGGAAAGGGATGTGTTCAATGTCTTCTCCGGGGGAAGCAACGCCTTTCTTTATCTGTTCATCTGAAAAAAGTCGGTTTACGGTGTCTATAACCGCTGAGGTAGAGCGGAATGAAACATCCAGATTAACTTTTTCGAAATTTGATGAAAGGGAAGAAAAGTGTTTGCACATTTCATCAAATTTGTCGGGATCGGCGCCTTGAAAACTGTAAATTGATTGTTTTCTATCGCCGACAGCAAAGACTGTTCTGGTGTTTTCGGAAGAGCCCAGACCTGAAAAAAAGTCATCACAAACAGAGCTTATTATTGACCATTGGTCTGGAGAAGTGTCTTGTGCTTCGTCGATTAAAATATTATCAATACCGCCATCCAGCTTGTAAAGAACCCATTTTGCTGTATTTTTATTTTCTAGTAATTTTTTAGTTAGTAAAATCATGTCATTATAGTCCATTTTGGCATGAATTTTTTTGAATGAGTTATATCTTTCGATGAGTTCGTTTGCTAAAATGATTATGGATTTTGTTGATTGATAAGTATTATATGATTTTATTTTTTCGAGCAATTTCAGGCATCTTTCTGCCTCTTCTATAAAGGATTGTGCGATGCTCGGATTTTCCGTA
>JAGCFG010000119.1 GCA_017650255.1 Alphaproteobacteria bacterium
ACACATCCATCGAAGATCTGTTAAAAGAGGAAGAAGATTATATCTCAACTCCGGTTTTCAACAATTTGCAACGCTTTTCTCTGGAGCAAATCCTAACCTCAAAAGAAAAAAAATTACTTGAAAAAATGGAACAGGAACAAAGTCTCTCCCAGCCAGAAAAATTGCAAATACAACAAATAAATGAAGAACACATCAAAGAACAACAAAAAGAGATTTCTCAGGATAAAAACAAAAAAATAGAAGAAACCACTCAAAACATCGCAGAAGAAAATTCTGACGACCTCCTGCAAAATATTTTTGAAACTCCTAAAAATCAAGAAGACGAGAAAATCGATACTTTACTGCTTGATAACGATGAAAAACCTTCAAACACATCCATCGAAGATCTGTTAAAAGAAGAAGAAAAACCACAGATTGAGCCGCAGCCGGAACCAGAAGAGCAGACAGAAAAAGATATGCGTTCACTGATTTTGGAAAAAAGCGGAAGAACCTCACAGCTTCAGCAACAAGCTGAAACGCCAGAAGGAACTGAGCAGCACCAAACAGAAAAAGAAAACGAAAAACAAACCACTGTAGATATAAAAAATATAAAAGAAGCCAAAGAACAAGAACGCTAAAACCACCTATTATTTAGACAACAAATCATCAACAATATCCTCAAAAGCGTCTTTTTCACTTGCCTCAACAATACCGATAATCATCAACTCTCGATCCGTCAAAGGAGTGTTTATTCCGATTTTTTCATAATAATCATAACTTTCCTCAAGCATTTTAGCGGCCATCTCTTTTTTGCCCTTTTCTTTATAATAAGAATAAAGCGCTCTGCTCGCATTTGCCAGTTGCTGATTAAAAACATCCTCACTATCAGAATTCATAACATTTGCATAGGCCCAAACAGCCCTATCACCTTTACCCATTTGTTTATACGCATCACCCAGCCTGCTCCATGCCACAGTGTTTTTGGGATTCAGCTCAATAGCAAGTTCAAAAGCCCCTGAAGCCAAGGCAACATTTTCCAACATTGCAAAAGTACCAAAACACAAGCTTACATTTGCAATTTCAAACATTTTTCTGCGTTTTTCGTTTTCATCATCCAACCGACTGACATCTCCCCAAGCATCATCGATATAAGTTTCCAACAACTGCAAAACCAAAGAGCAATCCCCGTTTGCCAAATTAAAAAGGGCAATATTTTCACGCGGCAACACTTTATCGGAATTCATCTTTCTAAAAGCGCCGCTCCTACACATTTTTACAAACAACTTCACTGCCGCTATTGTATAAATAACATCATCCTCGCTATTAAGATGTTGATTTTTATACATAATCACCTGCGCCAACTTTAATTCTTCTGCACCTCTTGCCAACAAGTCAATAATCAAACCCAACAAATTTTGCAACCTGCATGGCTTCAATTTATACTGCAAGTCACCATTATTCACCGATTCTTCGCTCTTATGGACTTTATTCTCTTTACTCCAATCAAAAGTATCCATCACATCGGCATCATTTTCTTCAAAGTCGTCACCTGCCTCATCTTCAACCTGCACAACAACTCTATCCAAGCGCATATCTTGCTTGAGCATTGCTTTTCTTTCCGCACGTTTTTTTTGGATACGCCTGTTTATCACACCTTTGATTGCCCTTAACATCAGCCACAAAAACACCAACGTCAGCAAAGAAAGAAAAACAGCTACCAAAACCATCTCGCCAACCGACAAATACGCAACATAATCCCTGACAGCTGCCATACACTTATCCCATGCTGCATCAAAAAAATCGCGTAATTTCTCAAAAGTAAAATTATTATCCATGTCGACACCGAGAGATGTTTACAAAAATCTTTTTTATGTGTATAAACTATTATACTTTGTAACAAAAAACAACAAAAAAGAAGACTCGTCAATGGGATATCTTGCCAATAAAAAACACCTAGCCTTTGTAACTGCAAGTTTGCGAACATTTTTGTTTCTTTCCGCAATAATAACACTATTTGCATTTGGCAAAAATAATTATGGGCAATTTATGAATGAATATCGTTGGCAGCTGTACCTATTGCTTACAATAGCATTTTTATATACCTTAGTAAAAAAAATGCCGATACTTTGCCTTTCATTTTTCATTCTCGGCTCCATAAACTTTTTTTGTATAACATCCAGCATAAATCTATTTAATTTTCAGCCCCGGCAAAACACCATCAATATCCTATTTGAAAATCGCGGACACAATCCCCTAAAAGTCATCGACAGAATAACAAAAACAACACCGGACATCATTGCCGTTACTAATTCTGACTTGACCGATTTTGACATCTCAGACATGCTTTCCGAAAACTACCCTTTGTTACCAGCCCAAAATAACGAAAACAACTTTATGCTCTCAAAATTAAAGGTCGAAAAATCCGGCAGAATTAACCTTGATAAAAGCCATCAAGCTCCTTTTATGTGCATTGAGCACGAACAAGACCTAATCACTTTTATTGCTGTAGATTTTTCCGACTTTTCTTATAAAGAAATTGCATCAGCCTTGAAAAAACTGTCCTCATTCATATCAGACCAAGATAATCCGGTAGTAATTTTCGGTAATTTCAACAACGTCTCTTGGTCATATCCACTCAGCTCATTCGTTGCCAAAAATGGACTTGTAGTAAAAAACTCAATGTTTGACAATTTTCGCAATCTGATTACTCCAGCGCACCATTACATTCTCGGCTTTGAAGAAGGAAATTTTCAAGGCAATATTTTTCTTTCTTTCCTAAATTCTTTTTCAAAATTTACCAGATTTTAGCTTTTCGCTATTATATCTTACGCAAAATAACTTTGCATTTATAATAGGGCGACAAAAATGAGTATTTCAAAATTAAAAACAAAAGATTTATACAGAGTCTGTGATCCTCAAAAATTCGACTTCTCTACTACTGCAGAATTAGAAGAGCGTATGTCGGCACTTGGTCAAGACCGAGCTATCAGCGCCGTAGAATTGGGTATAAACATAAAATCAAAAGGCTACAATCTCTTTTGTCTCGGCCCCGAAGGTACCGGAAAAACCAGCCTTGTAAAAAGAATTTTGGAAGAAGAAGCAAAAAAACGTCCAACTCCGAAAGACTGGGCATATATCTACAATTTTGACGAACCTTACAAACCAAAAAGCATAAGTTTTCCTGCCGGACAAGGCTGCGAATTTGCCAAAGATATCGATAAACTTATCGAAGACTTCAGCATTGCAATTCCCGCCATTCTTGAAAGTGAGGAATACAAGGCCGGTGTTAATATCATCAACGAAAAATACAAACACAAAAAAGACGAATATCTGCAAATATTGCAAAAAAAAGCCAAAGGTAAAAATGTTTCACTTCTTCACATGCAAGTCGGCTTGGTCGTTGCACCGATGAAAAATGGCGAAATTTTAAGTCCAGAGGCATTTGACAACCTGCCAGAAGAAGAGAAAAAAGAACTCGTTAACGACTTAAATGTTATGCAGGAAGAAATTGAAAAAGTTGCCAAAGATCTTCCGGAATGGGAGGATAAACAACGCTCCGAACACAATCTTCTGCGCGAAAAATTTATTAAACTGGCAGTTAAAAATCCCATCGATTCTCTGCGCCAAAAATATAAAGGACATCGTGAAATCAGCGAGTTTTTGAAAAACATTCAAAACCACATTGTCACAAATATTGAAGACTTTTTACCGGAAGATGCCCCACAAAATGCAAAAGCCGGTGAAGAAGACGTTCTTTCTGCCTTGCTTTCAAAAGTAAATCGCCAAGAAGAAGACAAATTTGCCAAGTTTAAGGTCAATGTAATCGTTAAAAACGAGCCCGATTCCGGCGCCCCGATAATCCACCTCTATCACCCCACACAAGGCAATCTGGTAGGCAGAGTCGAGCGCATACAACAATATGGTGCTTTGCTCACCGACTTCACATTGATTAAAGCCGGAGCCCTGCACTGTGCTAACGGAGGTTTTTTGCTTATTGATGCACGCAAACTTCTCTTGCAACCCTACGCTTGGGATTCGCTCAAACGCTCACTTGCCTCAAAAAGCATCAAAATAGAAACTCCGGGAGAAGAAACAAGTTTTACTACCATTTCGCTTGATCCTGAGCCGATTCCTCTTGATATAAAAATCATTTTGACCGGCGACGAAGAACTTTATGAACTCTTGACCGAGCGCGATCCAGATTTTTCCGACTATTTCAAAGTTGAAGCAGATTTCGGAACCCTAATGGACCGAACCTATGAAAACGAGATAGAATATGCAAAACTAATCGGCTCCCTCTCCAACAAAAAGAAATTGCGCAATTTAAACAAACAAGCTGTCGCCCGTATAATTGAACATTCTTCTCGTCTTGCGGAAGATGCCCAAAAACTGACAGCGCACATTGCCTCAATCGGTGACCTCTTGCGCGAAGCTGATTATTGGGCAAGAGTATCAAACTCCAAACAAATCGGCAAAAAACACGTTGACAAAGCCATTGCCGAACAAGTCTATCGCAGTGACCGCATCAAACAAGCCATGTTGGAACAAATTGACAATGGCACGATTCTACTGGACATTGCCGGCTCAAAAATTGGGCAAATCAACGGACTTGTTGTATATAATTTCTCACGCTTCTCCTTTGGAAAACCGGCTCGTATAACCGTCCAAGCACGTATCGGCAGTGGCGAGGTTATCAACATTGAGCGCGAAACAAACATGAGCGGTCCAATACATACCAAAGGTGTGCTTATCCTGCAATCGTTGATTGCCAACCGCTTTGCCAAAAATTCCCCGCTTTCACTTTCCGCATCCATTGTTTTCGAACAATCTTACGGCGGAGTTGACGGCGATAGCGCATCATCGACTGAATACTACTGCCTGCTTTCCGCAATTGCCGGCATCCCGATAAAACAAAATATTGCCGTAACCGGCTCCATCAACCAATTCGGTGATATTCAACCCATCGGCGGCGTCAACGAAAAAATCGAAGGCTTTTTTGATGTCTGCGCCCATCACGGACTTACCGGAGACCAAGGTGTTATTATTCCACGCTCCAACATAACCAACCTTATGCTGAGAGAAGATGTCGTAAATGCCGTAAACGAAGGCAAATTCCATATCTACGCTATTGACAATGTGGACGACGGTATAGAGATTTTGACCGGAATGAAAGCCGGCAAACCCAACGCCAAAGGCGAATTTCCGAAAGGCAGCGTAAACTGGCATGTAAAACAAAGCCTTGATAAATACTATCAGCAATATGTTCAATATGCCAAAGAAACCATGGGCTGTATCAAGTGCTAAATTTGCGCCAATAAATCTTCTTTAGACAGGCAAAAATCGCTATCCATCCAGATTTTTTCCAGTTTATTGAGTATTGCCCCCACTTTTGAGCCTTTCACATTCTTAGTTTCCATAACATCTCGTCCGCCGACGGGAAAAACCGGAACTTCGGCATTTTCAATTTCTTTGATAATATTACCCAAAGCATCCGGCACAATCTCTCTTCTTGCCGATTCAATCAACAGCTTATCAAGACAAAACTCCTTGCCGAATTGATAGATAATTTTGCGTCGCAGTTTTTCTTCCAAAATATTTTCAACCCCGACATTATTTGCCGCCAATTTTACCATTCTCTCTCTTTGATTTTTGGTAAAATGCATTCTAACAGCAATATTTTCAGCCAAATCTTTGTCCGGAAAATACAAAACAAAAAACCGACGCAAATAACAAGGTTTGATGTCATCATAAGCATCTTCCAAATTAATCAAAAACTGCAAATTGCTCAAATACTCCGACTTTCCCAACCAATTTTGCAAAATATCATTCTCAAACATTGTCGCAAAAACCTTCGGAGCATTCGGAGTTAGAATAATTTTTGTCAGCTCATCCCTGATTCGCTCAATCGAAATTTTTTCCAAACCTTCTCTGTTTTCGATACACGCTTTCAAAGCTTTTTTATCATATCCTTTTTTTGCAAACAGTGAATAAAAACGAAAAAACCTCAAAATTCGTAAATAATCTTCTTTTACACGCTGGTCAGCATCACCGATAAAGCGCACAATTCCTTTTTCCAAATCGCTTATACCGTCATAATAATCAAAAACATTACCTTTTTCATCGGCATAAACCGCATTTATAGTCAAATCACGCCTTGAGGCATCTGTTTTCCAGTCGTCGGTAAACTCGACAATCGCGTGTCTCCCGTCGGTTGAAACATCTTTTCTCAGCGATGTAACCTCCAAAATATTTCCATTAACCAAAACGCCGAGTGTTCCGAACTTCAAGCCTATCGGCACAGTTTTCACGCCGGCATCTTCACAAGCCTCTGCCAACTCGTCAGGAGAAAGATCTGTTGCAAAATCTATATCAAAATTTTTCCTTCCGGCAATAGCATCTCGCACTGCACCACCCACAAAACGAAGCACTCCGCCATAATTGCGAACAACATCAAAAATCTTCAAAACCTGCGGGCTATCCGTTATCTTGCTAATATCAAGATATTTATCTCTAATCATCTCAATCTACTAAAAATGTTGTAATTTAAAATATTTTCTGTATTTTATAAGGCGGAAATTAACCTCAAAAAAGGATAAATACAATGAAAAAAATCGGATTTGCGATTATTTGTGCATTTTATTTACTGCCCATTCTTGCCAACGCCGCCGAACCGAAACTTATCGGCGAATATCAGGACTGGTCAGCCTACTATATGCCGGAGGGCAAAAGCATTATGTGCTACATGACCAGTTTTCCTAAAAAATCCGAGGGCAAATATACCGTTCGTGGCGAGGTTTTTATGGCCATAACCCATCGCCCTGCCGACAAAACCTTTGATGTGGTTAATTTTGTCGCCGGCTATACCTATAAAGCCAATGCCCCGATAACTGTCAAAATCGGCAACACCAAAATTACCGACCTCTTTGCCGACAAAGACAAAGCCTGGGCAACAACAGATGCTGCCGACAAAAAACTTGTTGCCGAAATGAAAAAAGGCAACCAACTCATCATTGAGGGCAGCTCCTTCAAAGGCACCCTAACCAAAGATACCTATTCTTTGAAAGGCTTTTCCGCCGCCTATCGTGCAATCAGCGAAAAGTGCCGGCGATGACAGACAAAATCGAACTGATCGGGCTCTCCAAACAAGAACTGGAAGAGCATATCAAAAACCTTGGCGAACCATCATTTCGCGCCAAACAAATTTGGCAATGGGTATATTTTTATGGCGAAACCGATTTTGAAAAAATGACCAACCTCTCCAAACCACTGCGCCAAAAACTCTCAGAATATTTTTATCTCACTCGCCCAAAAATTGTTGACGAGCAAATCTCCGTCGACCGCACCCACAAATGGCTTTTAGAATTTGCCGACGGTCAAAAAGTCGAAATGGTCTATATCCCCGAAGAAGACCGCGGCGCTGTCTGCATTTCTACCCAAGTTGGTTGCGCCATGGGGTGCAAATTTTGCCATACAGGCAGCCAAAAATTGACCCGCAACCTTTCTGCCGGCGAAATTGTCGCCCAATTTATGGTCGCTCGCGACGCCTATAACGAATGGAACTTGAAAGAACAAGCACGCATGCTCTCCAACATTGTCGTCATGGGCATGGGTGAGCCTTTTCAAAATTTTGATAACCTGCAAAAAGCCGTCAAAATTCTTTCCGACGGTGAGGGAATTGCCATTTCCAAGCGCAGAATTACCATTTCCACCTCCGGCATTGTGCCGCATATTGCCGACTTTGACCAACAAATAGGCACCAAACTCGCCATCAGCCTTCACGCTCCCAACGACGAATTGCGCACCCAAATTATGCCCATCAACAAAAAATATCCTTTAGCGGAACTGATGTCAGCCTGCCGGCAATATCAGCAAAACCATGGCGGATACATAACTTTTGAATATCTAATGTTGCAAAATTTCAACGATACTTATACTCACGCACAAGAGTTAATGCAGTTGATGAAGAAATATCAAATCAACGCCAAATTTAATTTGATTGCTTTCAACCCGTGGCCGGGGTGCGACTTTGTTCCCAGTTCCAACAACCGTATCCACGCTTTTTCGCAAGAGCTGCAAAAGCACGGCTTTGCCGCGCCGATTCGCACTGCCCGCGGACAAGATATATTAGCCGCCTGCGGACAGCTGAAATCCAAAAAATCTGCCGAATAGAATAAAAAAAGTCATCCCTCCAAAAACGACAGTTTTTGGTCAGAGGATCTACAAATCTTATGACCAAAATTTTCCCCTTGCATTTTTTGTCTTTTTGTCCTACAAAAAGTCTATCGACTTTTATTATTAACTTAAAATTATAAATTATGAATTTTTACATTATCGCTTACAGCATTTTGTTTGTGATGATTGCAGCATTTGCCATAACGGTATATAAGCTGCTCAACAAACTACCGGATGTAACACCGGAACAAAAAGAGACTGTTTCTCCCGACAACACGGAAGAAACCGCCGATGGTGCTCCCGTTAAGGAGGAAGAAAATTCTGATGACACTCCTGCCACAGAGGAAGAATACTCCGCCTCCACCCCTGCTTTGTCATACTTTCGCAACGGCAGAAAAAAACAAAGAATGCATTTCATTCGTTACAAATCACCATATTATGGAACAAATGAAATCGCTGTCTATTACCCGCGCTTATTCACCAAAAGAAAGTTTGACGATGTGAAAGGGATTATCATCGAGAACAAATTTGTTCTTCTGCGCGAAATTTTCTTGACCAGAATGCTCCCCGGAGACATTTGCGAAATTGCCAAACAATTTGAAGGACATCTCCCGACCGAGGAACAGATTAAAAAAGTCTTCGAGTACAAGGACGAAATCTCAAAAATGTTGGAAATAATCGGCGAAGAACCATTGGATCCGAGAGAATATCTCTACGTAGAAGAAGGTGCCACGTACGACTACTGCCTTAATTTTGAGAACGGCAACGACTACCCCGCTGATTGCGACGAAAATGTGTCTGCTTTTCTGGTTATGGAACTCTAAAAATTTATGTTATGAAGATAGTCCTGATCATCTATGCCGTATATTGCATAGCGGTATCAATTTTTACCTATATCGGGTACAAATTGTTCCAGAAAAAACAGAAAAACCAAAAAGACAAAGAAGAGGAAAGTGAAGAAATTCACAAAAACATCCTCTACGGACTTGAATAACCCCACAAAAAAGGCGACTGAACTCCAGCCGCCTTTTTTCATTTTAATAACAAGACTTATTTAACTTCTTCAAAGTCGGCGTCAACAACACCGTCATCTTTTGGTTGTTCTGCATTGCCGCCTGCCGCACCGGCACCCATATCAGGTCCTTGTGCGCCAGCATTTCCTGCCGCAGCCGACTGCTTATACATAGCTTCACCCAACTTCAATGAAGCTTGCATCAAACTCTCGGTTTTTTCTTTGATTACACTGATATCGTCAGCTTCCAATGCCGTCTTCAAAGCTTTAATTTCTGTTTCGATAGCATTTTTATCAGCCTCAGAAATTTTATCGGCATTTTCTTTCAAAGTCTTTTCGGTTGTGTGCACCAAAGCCTCTGCCTGATTCTTAGCCTCGACAACTTCTTTCTTCTTCTTGTCGGCTTCGGCATTTGCCTCAGCATCTTTCACCATCTTTTCAATATCGGCATCAGACAAACCGCCGCTGGCCTGAATACGAATGGCCTGCTCTTTGTTTGTCGCCTTATCTTTTGCCGAAACATTAACAATACCGTTGGCATCAATATCGAATGTAACCTCAATTTGCGGCATACCGCGCGGTGCCGGCGGAATTCCGACCAAATCAAATTGTCCCAAAAGCTTGTTGTCAGCAGCCATTTCTCTTTCACCTTGGAACACTCTGATAGTAACCGCACTTTGTCCGTCTTCGGCAGTTGAGAAAACTTGGCTCTTGCGTGTCGGAATTGTGGTATTTCTGTCAATCAAACGTGTAAATACACCACCCAATGTTTCAATACCCAAAGACAACGGAGTAACATCAAGCAACAAAACATCTTTGACATCGCCCATCAAAACACCGCCCTGAATAGCTGCACCAACAGCAACAACTTCATCAGGATTAACACCTTTGTGTGGCTCTTTTCCGAATATTTCTTTAACTTTTTCCTGAACTTTTGGCATACGAGTCATACCGCCGACCAAAATAACTTCTTTAATGTCACCTGCGGTCAAACCTGCATCTGCCAAAGCTTTTTTACAAGGAGCAACCGTGCGTTCAATCAAATCATCTACCAAAGATTCAAGTTTTGCTCTGGTCAATTTGATATTCAAGTGTTTAGGACCTGTTGCATCTGCAGTAATAAACGGCAAATTAACATCTGTCTGAGTTGCGGAAGAAAGCTCGATTTTAGCTTTTTCTGCAGCTTCTTTCAAACGTTGCAAAGCCAAACGGTCGTTTTTCAAATCAATACCGCTCTCTTTTTTGAACTCATCGGCCAAATAGTTAACAATACGTTGGTCAAAATCTTCACCGCCCAAAAAAGTATCACCGTTTGTTGACTTAACTTCAAAAACACCGTCGCCGATTTCCAAAATGGAAATATCAAATGTACCGCCACCCAAGTCATAAACAGCAATTGTTCCTGTTGTATTTTTATCCAAGCCATAAGCCAAAGCAGCCGCTGTCGGCTCGTTAATAATACGCAAAACATCCAAACCGGCAATTTTTCCGGCATCTTTGGTGGCTTGACGCTGAGAGTCATTAAAATATGCCGGAACGGTAATAACTGCCTTGTCAATTTTTTCGCCCAAATAAGCCTCGGCATATTCCTTAATCTTTTGCAAAACAATCGCCGAAATCTGCGAAGGAGCATATTTTTGTCCCTTAACCTCAACCCATGCATCGCCGTTATCACCGGAGATAATCTTGAACGGAACCAACTTTTTATCTTTTTCGACTTCTGCCGAATCAAATCTGCGCCCAATCAAACGTTTAATTGCAAACAATGTATTTTCCGGATTTGTAACCGCCTGACGTTTTGCCGCCGCACCGACCAATCTTTCATTGTCCGTAAAAGCCACAATTGAAGGGGTTGTTCTTGCTCCTTCGCTGTTCTCCAAAACTTTGGCATCTTTGCCCTCCATAACGGCAAAACAAGAGTTTGTTGTACCAAGGTCAATACCAATAACTTTATTACTCATATCAAAATCCTCTTTTGTTAAACTTTTTCTATCTCGTTATATAGGAATAAAAAAAAGCCGATGCAAGTGCACCGGCAAATTTTTATAAAAATTTTTATACATAGTCGCATCAAATTTTTTCAAACCGCGGCTTTCCGTCCACAATTTCATCCCACATCTTTAGCGGCCTGCACCACACCTGCCCCTCAGGAAAACTCTCCGACTTATACAATGCCTTATAAACCACCATATCTTCCAAAGTTTCCGAATGTTTGGCAATCGCCACCACCTGATAATTTTTGTGGTTTTTATAATGCTTATAAACCGCTCCGATTTCCGGCATCACACCCTCTGCATCAGCCAATTTCAAAAGGACTTTCTTCATTTTCAATCAAATCTATCGCCAAAGAAAAATCGTTAGAATTGCAAGAATAAATC